>CASFSH010000088.1 GCA_949297205.1 uncultured Bacillota bacterium
TTTTGATGCTGCAGGCAAGAATACATAAGTCCTCTGACAGATTTTACAGAGGAGGCGAATCTCATTTTTGTATCGGCGGTTATCTGGAAAACGGCGAGGACGGGTTTAATGAACTGTCAAGGCTGATTGTTGACAGTTTAATGGAATTGCCTACTTGGATTCCGCAAATCTCGCTGCGTTGGACGGATAAGACTCCGCATGAGGTTTTAAGATATATGCTGGACTGCGAGAGAAAAGACCCGAACAAGAGAATTGCTTTTGTAAATGATGCACCGAGAATTAAAGGACTTATGAAATATACAGGACTTTCCTATGAAGATGCTGTAAATTATACAATGATGGGCTGCAACGAAATTGCGCTTCCCGGCGGTATTGTTTTTGCTTTTGATATGGCAAATATTCTGCGTTCTGTTCAGAATGTTTTCAATAATCGCAGTGAGGATATAATAAATACAAAAACTTTTGATGAATTCTTTGATATATACAAGGAAGAACTTTTTAATGATTTGTGGGAAATTAACAGAATAGGCAAGGGATTTCAGGATATAAGAGACAGAGATACCAATATTGTCAGCAATGTATTTATTGAGGGATGCATTGAAAATGCAAAAAGTATTTCTCCCCAAAGTGCCCGCTTTATTGCTGTAGGTGCTCTTATAGGTATTCCCAACGTAATTGATTCACTTTCGATAACAAAGCAATTTGTTTTTGATGAAAAGCTTTGCTCTATGTCAGAGCTTGTTGACGCAGTTAAAAATAACTGGTCGGGATATGAAGCTTTAAGAACAGTTATTATGAAAAAGGGAAAATTCTTTGGCAACGATGATGATTGTTCCAATGAAATTGCCAACAGATTTATGAAAGCTCTTAATGAATGGAATAATACTGATAATTATCTGGGAAAGAAATGGTTGTTCGGAAATCTTGTGGGATATAATGAACATCATAAATTTTTTGGCGATGCCACCAAGGCAACACCTGACGGAAGATACGACGGCGATATGCTAACCTTCGGAATAGGTCAGGGCGGCGGCAAGGACAGAAAAGGCTTAACGGCATTGCTTAATTCAGTTGCAAAATGCGATCCGTATAATATTCTGACAGGTCCGAGCGTAACAAACATTATGCTTGACGAACAGCTAATAAAGAAAGATGAGAACTTTGAAAAGCTTGTATATTTGTTTGAAAACTATTTTAAAATGGGCGGTACTCATTTTCAGCTCAGCTATGTTTCAAAGGAGGATTTAATTAATGCCCAAAAGGAACCAGAAAAATACAAAAATTTGCGTGTGAGAGTTTCGGGCTTTTCCGATTATTTTGTCTTTTTAAACAAAGGATTGCAGGATGATATACTTTTAAGAACAGAAAAGAGGAATTAAAAATGAAGCTTAGAAACGATAAAATAGTGGTTTTTGGCGGAAGCAGCGGTATAGGCAAAGCCGTTGCCAAGCGTTTTACAGATGCGGGGGCACAGGTGCTAATCACAGGCAGAAGTGAGGAAAAACTTAAACTTGTCGCAGATGAAATAAACCGCAAAGATTTATTTTATAAGGTGTTTGATATTACTGATATTGACGGACATAAAGCACTTTTTGAATATGCCGAAAATATTTTGGATGGTCTTAACGGCTTTGTTAATACTGCGGCAGTGGGAAGTGATTTTATCGGTCGAGGATATGAGCCTTGGGACATTACCGAGGACGAATGGGACGGTATGACCGACATCAACTTCAAGGCGGCATTCTTTTTAATGCGTAATGAAATAAACTTTATGCTTGAAAGGCAGATAAAAGGCAATATTTTGAATTTTGCTTCTAATGCTGCTTGTATGGATATAATAGGCAGCTACGGTGCGTCAAAACAGGCGGTCATAAAATGGACCAGAGCATTTGGAAAAAGATACGGGCACAATGGAATTATTATAAACGGAATTGCTCCCGGTGCCACCTTTACACCGATGATCGCAAGATATGCTCATGACATAAGTCAAGAGTATAAACGCCACGCAATAGAGCGTTTTATCCGGCCCGATGAGATTGCCGAGCTCGCTTTTTACCTTATGAGCGATTACGGTGAAATAATCTGCGGTCACACTGTTGTTGCCGACGGCGGCGACAATGCCGCAACACTATAGGAGGAAAAGAAAATGAAGGCAACAATTTTTGATATACAACGAAATTCATTTGTTGACGGACCGGGTATTCGCACAACTGTATTTTTCAAAGGATGTAATTTAAAATGTGCGTGGTGTCACAATCCCGAAAGCCAATCCGCAAAACCGCAAATTATGTTTTACAATGATAAATGTAGCGGATGTGGACGCTGCAAAAATGTAACGGAAAATGATGATGATTTCATATGCTTTAATAATGCAAAAGAAATTTGCGGAAAAGAATATACTTCCGACAAAGTCTTAGATGTGATTTTAAAGGACAAAGCTTTTTATGCGAATTCAAACGGCGGTGTAACCTTTTCAGGTGGAGAATGTATGCTTCAAATTGATTTTCTTTCTGAAATTCTTGAAAAATGCAAAAAAAACGAAATACATACAGCTGTCGATACCGCGGGAAATGTTCCTTGGGCGTATTTTGAAAGAATTTTGAAACATACCGATTTATTTTTGTATGACATAAAGATTTTTGATGCTAAAAAACATAAACAATATACGGGAGCTGACAATAAAGTTATATTGGATAATTTGCAAAAATTATTTGAATGCGGCGCGAATGTTTGGATAAGGATACCTGTAATATCGGGTGTTAATGACACAGAAGAAGAAATGCGGAAAATCAAAGAATTTTTAAAACCATACAGCCCCCTTAAAATTGAACTCTTGTGCTATCACAAAATGGGTGAGCATAAGTATGATGCTCTTAATATGCAAATTACAAAATTCAATGTTCCGGATAAAACGATATTGGATAAATTAAATTATATTTTTAAAGAAGGTAATTAAAAATGGAAAAGTTCAGAAAACTGACAGAAAAACTGGAAAGCTTTTTAAAAATGGGGATTGCTTTCTATGATTGCATTATTATGAAGGACAGACAATGAACTTGACAGGCTGTGTCCACAGTACAGATATAATCCCGTGAATGGAGCAATTGAGATTTGCTCAAAAACAAATAATGGTTATAATCCGGGAACCAAAACATCAAAATGCGATGAACCGGTGGGAAAAATATTTGGGAGCACTAACATCAGTGTTTAAATTTTCAGTGGAGGTCAGAAAGGTCATTCACATAACTAATGCGATAGAGCACCTTAGTAGAATTCTATCAAAATATACGCTTTTTCACAGATAAGCGGTAATCTTTAATGATTACCGTTTTTTACATTCAAAGAGTAAAGTTTTGCGTTTTACTTTTAAAATAGTGCATGATTATTTTTTTTATAATATATTGACATTTCTATTTTAATATAATATAATAATATATAGATAAATTTCTATGTGAGGTGAATTTCTTGAGTAACGATTATGCAAAAACCGCTCAGGTTTTTAAAGCGTTGTGCGATGAAAATCGTATAAAAATACTTGCCATGCTGCAATCGGGCGAAAAATGTGCGTGTAAGCTTCTTGATGAGTTAAATGTTACCCAGCCCACGCTGTCACATCACATGAAAATACTATGCGATTCTGAAATAGTGGAAAGCAGAAAAGAGGGTAAATGGACT
>CASFSH010000089.1 GCA_949297205.1 uncultured Bacillota bacterium
ATTTTTTAAATATTCCCTTATTATAGAATTTGATGCAACGCCGCCCACAACAAGAATGTCTTTTATTACGTATTGAATAACTGCCTGATTTAAGGCTTTATACAATGATTTTGCAACTGCAAGGAAAAGTCCCTTTGCAAGTATGGCATTATCTTTTTTTCCGATAAGCGAAAGGGTTTTTGTTTCGATACCTGAAAAATTAATGTAAGTACCGTCGGTGTTTGAGGGAAGAGTTTCATGTTTTTCACAGGTTAAAGCAATCTGTTCCAGTTCTTTGCCGCATGGAAAAGAAAGCCCCATTGCCACACCCACACGGTCGATAAGCTGACCGGTGCTTATATCCTTTGTACCGCCAATAATTTTACATGAAAATCCCGGAGATTCAAAATGACAGATAAGGATTTCACAGGTACCGCCCGAAAGATGCAGGGCAAGAAATTCTTTATCCAAAAGATTTCCCGCATTGCAGGATTCAATACCTGCCATAATATGACCGTCCTGATGGGAAAGTTTTAAAAGGGGTATCCCCAAGGTGTCCGAAACAACTCTTGCATATCCTTCGCCTGCAAGAAATACCGGCATATAGGAGCCTTCCTGATTCCTTGGCTTTGTGCTTACAGCAATTGCCGCCGCATTTTTTAAGTCGGTTTTTTCCGCAAGCTGTGAATATAAATCGGGAAGATTTTTCATGTGCTGAAAAACAGCGTCGCTCTGACGCAGACCTCTTTCGCCCTGCTTTACCGTAAGTATTTTTCTTATGTCGCAAACGGTATCACCGCAGGCGGCAGCTGAGGTTGTATAGTTGCTTGTATCAAATCCAAGATATATCATAAATTTTTGCAAAAGCCTCCCAGAACACCGTTTACAAAGGCGGAGTTGTCGGGGTCATCATATTTCTTCTCAATTTCAACAGCTTCGTTTATGGCAACCTTATGTGGCACGTCCTCAAGATATTTTATTTCAAAAATGGCAAGCTTCAGCACCGCAAGGGAAACCTTTGATATACGGTCTACAGACCAGCCTTTGCGAAGGTTGTCCGATATGTCTTTTAAAAGTTCTTCGTTTTTTTCATGTACTCCCAGTACAACGGTTTTTATATAATTGATATTTGTAAGGCTTTCAGGTGATTCCTCCAGCATCAGGTCAATAAGATAGTTAGGGTCTTCGTCATTTATCTGACATTGAAAAATCAGCTTGAATGCTTCTGTTCTTGCTTCGCTTCTTGTTTGTTTTCTGCTCATTTATTATACGTCATTTCCTTTCATAAAAGGTATATGGTATTTCCACTCATAACATTATATAATAAAATATAAAAAAAGGCAAGTATTTACAGTATAAAATTATAATTCGGTCGTAAATTCGGTAAAAATATTAATTTTTCATTTCAATTCGTTTTAATTTTAATAAATCGGTTGACAAAGCAGTGATTTTGTGTAAAAATATATTGGGTAAATATATTTAAAAATATGCATAAAAATTATAGAATACATAAAATCAGAGAAAGAGAAAATAGACTTCATATTTTACCCGTTTTCGGAACTTGAAGTATATACGTATTTCAGGTTTTCTGTTTATTTTCCATGCTGCTGATTTATGCCGCCGCACCGGCGGCGGAATGGAGGATTAATAATGAGAAGAATTATTTGTGGGATTTTGTCTGCGGCTGTAATGGCGGCAATGGTAAATACGGGAGTATATGCCTATGAACCGCCTGCAAAGATTTGGGATTCTTTCAATAAGTATGCTGCGGCTCTTGAAAGCAATGATTATGAAAACATAATTAAATACGGATTGATTGATATATCAATTCTTGTGAATGAACCTGTAAATGAAACCACTCAGGAATGGCTGTGTGCAAGGTATCAGAACATTGCCGAAGCATATGAAATGCTCGGAGATTATGAAAACAGTGCAATAATGTATGAAAAACAGATACCCATTGCAAAGGCTATCGGATGGAGTGATTCGGTAAAGATTGCCGAAGCAAAAAGCCTGCATTATAAAAGTAATATAGAGCTTTACACAAAGGTAAACGGATCACAGGTTAATTTCGGTGCTGTTAATGAACAGCCCGGCGGAGTGCTGTTCGGAATATCTGCCGATTCCGAAACCGATCAGACAGAATGTTCAATGCAGCTTGTATACCTTGAGTACGGCGATACAAGATTTGATTGGATAAACGCTGTTTTAAAAGCGGCAAACGAAAGCGGAAAAGCAATTGAATTTGCATTTAATATGCCGAATCAGGGTTCTGATCTTGCAAGTGTAATAAATAATACGGCATACCTTAATACCGTTGCGGATCTTCTGGCACAGTATCCGAATGTAAAATATTTCTTCCGTTTCGGAGCAGAGATGGATATATGGGAAAATCCTGCCGATCCGGAACAATTCAAACAAGCCTTCCGTGTCACTGCCGATATAATACACAGCAAGGTAAAAAATGCGGCAATGGTATTTTCACCCAATATGGTATCAAGCTGGGACAGAGATATGATGGACTATTATCCGGGAGATGAATATGTTGACTGGATAGGACTCTCACTTTATCTTATGAAATATTTTCAGGGTATTAAGGACCGCCCCGCTGATGAAAAATATCTTGAAGTGGTATTTTGTTCAGGGGACAGTGCCGAGCCTGTTCTCATGCTTAAGAAATTCATTGATGAGTTTGGGGACAGAAAACCTATTATGATTTCCGAATCGGGAGCGTCACACTATATAAGAACAGTAAATGAATATGATACCCAGTGGGCGGCAACAAGACTGAAAATGCTTTATAAATATTTGCCTATGGTATATCCGCAGATTAAGCTGATAGCACATTTTGATACCGTTATAGAGGGCGAGATAAACGACTATTCATTAAAGGATAACCAAACAATATTAAATCTTTATAAAGAACTTACATCTGACGAAATATTTATAAAGAAAAGTGCATACAATACTGTAAATGTATCATACAAACATCTTGGGGATACAATATATACCGACGGATCACCTATGGAAATATCTGCCTATGCACACGTTTTTGCACAACCCGATTTAAAGGTAAACTATTATATTGACGGAAATTGGATAACCTCATCAACCGAGATACCTTATACATCAACCGTTGATATGTCTTCTGCGGCAAGCGGTGAACATACCTTAAGAGTAACCTGTGAAGCAGGAGGCAGGGAAGTTTATTCCGAGGAATTCAAAGTAATAGGTCAGGGAGGCGGTACACAGCAGGAAATCAGCGTTTATGTTGACGGACAGAAATTAAGCTTTGATCAGCCGCCGGTTATAAGAGATGACAGAACTCTTGTACCTTTGAGAGCCATATTTGAAGCAATGGGTGCAGAGGTTTCATGGGACGCCGAAACAAGAACGGCAATAGCAAAAAGAGGATCAGACAATGTTTCAATACAGATTGACCAAAAACAGCTTATTAAAAACGGGGACAGCATTGAACTTGACGTTGCGGCGTGTATTATAAATGACAGAACAATGGTTCCTGCCCGTGCAATTGCGGAAGCATTCGGTGCAAATGTGGGCTGGGACGGTACAACAAAAACGGTAACCATAACAACCGCATAATTTAAGACCGAGGAAAAAAATGAGTATTGTTGAAATTGTAAAAGATACCATAATCAGCAACAGCCTTATCCGAAAGGGTGACAAAGTCCTTGCCGCTCTTTCGGGGGGAAGTGATTCCGTTGCCATGACCGATATACTTATAAAACTGTCAAAAGAACTGGAATTCAGTGTTTGTGCGGCACACGTAAATCACAATATAAGGGAAGAGGCTTTGCATGATGAGAATTTTGTCCGCAGTTACTGCAAAAATGCAGGGATAGAGTGTTATGTGAAAAGCGTTGACGTAACAGGTTACGCAAAAGAACATAATATGTCCTCGGAACTTGCCGGACGAAAAATACGCTATGATTTTTTTGAAGAAATAAAACAAAAATACGGTCTTACAAAGATAGCAACGGCACATAATAAAAATGACAGCGCAGAATCCATACTGCTCCATCTTATAAGAGGGTGCGGTATAGCCGGTCTGTGCGGTATACCCTATTCAAGAGAAGGGGGAATAATAAGACCTGTTCTTGATCTTACAAAGGATATGATTGAAAAATACTGTTATGATAATCATTTAAGCTATGTAAGTGACAGG
>CASFSH010000090.1 GCA_949297205.1 uncultured Bacillota bacterium
TTTAACAATTTTTGACATATTTTTTTCTTTATAACCAAGCTGAAAAATTGATTTTTTTTAATTTATTATTAAAGAGTATCAAAAAAAGCCCGTGAAATTACGGACTTTTTTAACAGTCTTTACATAATTTTTTCAATTTCAAAAATTGACGAAAAAAACGTAAAAAATTCAGAAAAATCATGTGTCAATATTTAAACTTTTATAGATTATTTAACCTGTATTTAAGGTGTGTACTGCCAAATACCGCAGATTTAAATAATTCCTGTTCGATACGAAGTAATTGATTGTATTTTGCAACTCTTTCAGATCTTGACGGTGCTCCTGTTTTTATCTGACCCACATTAAGAGCCACTGCAAGATCCGCAATGGTGGTATCTTCCGTTTCACCGCTTCGGTGAGATAATATTGCGCTGTATCCCGCCTTATGTGCTGTTTCAACAGCGTCAAGAGCTTCCGTAAGAGTACCTATTTGATTCACTTTAACCAATATTGAATTGGCACAACTGTTAAGTATTCCCTTTTTCAATCTTTCAGTATTGGTTACAAAAAAATCATCTCCAACCAACTGTACTTTTTTCGATAGACGTTGTGTAAGTTTTTTCCATCCTTCCCAATCATCTTCTGCCAATCCATCTTCTATAGATATAATAGGATACTCTTCAATCAATTTTTCCCAGTAATCAATCATCTCATCACATGTTCTTGTTATCTGTGATTTTGGCATTTTATAAGTTCCGTCACTTTGCATCCACTCACTTGAAGCAGCATCAATGGCTATCATAAAATCTTTTTTTATTTTATATCCCGCATTTTCTATTGCATCAATAATAATATCCAAAGCTTTTTCATCAGAAGATAAATTTGGTGCAAATCCGCCTTCATCGCCCACTGCAGTGGTAAGTCCGTTCTTCTTCAGAATTGATTTTAAAGAATGAAATACTTCGGCACACATTCTGAGTGCTTCACTGAAACATTCTGCACCTACAGGCATAATCATAAATTCCTGAATATCAACATTATTATCCGCATGAGCCCCTCCGTTTAAAATATTCATCATAGGAACAGGAAGTCTGCTTGCATTTACTCCGCCTACATATAAATATAATGGTAGACCTACACATTCAGCTGCTGCTTTTGCAGCTGCAAGTGACACTCCGAGAATTGCATTTGCTCCAAGATTTCCTTTGTTCGGTGTAGCATCCAATGAACATAATTTTTTATCTATAGCTCTTTGGTCCAAAACATTCATTCCTATAATTGAATCTGCTATACGGTTATTTACATTATCAACAGCATTTTTTACACCTTTTCCGCCATAACGTGATTTATCTCCGTCTCTTAGTTCCGTTGCCTCAAAAATACCTGTTGATGCTCCTGACGGTACAATTGCTCTGCCCATTTTATCATCTGCATATACTTCTACTTCAACCGTCGGATTACCCCTTGAATCCAAAACCTCCCTGGCAAATACATCAGTAATTTCAATATAAGATTTCAAAATAACTCACTCCTTAAATTCATCAATATAAGTAGTTTTGTCATTAACAGAAAAATTATACACAATTGAAGATTATTCACTTTCTTTAAAAAAATAAACAACAGCATTGGCCGCCATATATATATTTTTTTTAAAACCTTTTATTAACTTAACCGTAAGTGGATCCAACCCTTTATCCATTATATATTTAACAAGTTTAATAAATAAAAATTTATCATTCATTATTCCGTCTTGAAAATTATTTTCAATATTTCTCAAAAGCATTTTTTTACACGCTGATATAACCCCATCTTTCAAATCATCAAATCTGTATATTTTCAAAGAATCAATTTCCAACATCATTGCAGCATTTTCTATACCGGTAATTATATCTTCTGAATATTTTATTCTTGCTTTATGATAGTCTGAAATATTAAAATTGTAATATATACCCTTAATATAATCAAAAGTTTTTAAAGTATCGTAATACCCTAATTTAATCATTTTGGAAATACTTTTTTCATTAAAATCCATTAAGCCTATGATATTTTCACTACATTTGATATTAATTATATTTGCACCCAAATTTTTAAGTTCCTTTACAAAGCCTACCCCTCCCACATCGACACATATAATATTCTTATATCCTTTTTCAAGTATCATGTCAGCAGGGATATTATTTGTTATTCCACCGTCGATATATTTTTTATCATTAATTGTTGTACTTTTCAAACCCGGGAGCGAGGAACTTGCCATAAGAAAATCAATTAATTTCCCTTGCGGTATATCTTCTATAAATATTGCTGTTTCTTCAAAATTATCCAATGAATATGTTGTAAGGCCGAAATCAATACATGAATTTCTTATTTTTTTTTCATCAATAATACTTTCCAGAAGTTTGCGTAATGGTGCTGTTTCAAGCCCATTGTTTTTATGAGCAGCAGAAATTACTTTAATAATATTTTTCATTTCAAACAAATTTTGTGATACATCTTCAAGACCTTCTGTATCAACCACATTAGACATTGAAATATTTTTCCATAAGTCAATTGCATCAGATGCATCTCCCTGAGTAATTATTGCCCCATTTATTGCACCTATGGACGTACCTGTTATGCATGTTACATTTATTTTTAAATCCTGCAATGCATGCCATACTCCCAGATGATATGCACCTTTCGTTCCCCCTCCGCCTAAAGCCAATCCATATTCCATCATTTTAATCCCCCATTCCGCCGCCAACGCGGCGGCACAAATCAGTTTCGCAAAAATCAATCAGATTGCCTGTTGAATAAAAAACAATATATACGGCATATCTTTCACGCTATCACACTTCGATTATATATATGATTACTACATATTATATACCAATTCTGTATAAATAATGCTCACTGAATAAATGCGATTTTTAATCGCATTTAAAAAAATTATGACTATTGTCAAAATTTTTCATGTAAAATCGAAGATTTTACATAGTTCGCATTGATAAAGTCTGCTGAAATAAATATTTTGAGGGCAAAATATTTATTCACGGTGCAAGGTTTTTTGCAAAAATGCACAAAACCCTTGCACCTAAACAATTCTGAAACGCTTGTAAGCCGCCATGCGGCTGCGTTTCATAATTGTTCAGCAGTCATTAAATAGAAAAATTTTTTATATAAAAAATCACAGAGCATCATAAAATACCGTAAATAAACTATACTATGTATATTTACAGCAGGCTCTGTGATTTATATTGTACCGCTCATTATTATTTTTTTGGGTTCACTATATCTCTCCATTCAAGATCACCACGTTCAAGACCGTGAATCAATACTTCTGCAGTAGCAATATTTGTTGCTATGGGTATATTGTGCATATCACATAATCTTAACAAATTCATTATGTCCGGTTCATGTGACTCTTTTGTATTCGGATCTCTGAAAAAAAACACTAAGTCAATTTCATTATAAGCAACTCTGGCTCCGATCTGCTGGTCACCCCCCTGGTGTCCCGGTAAGAACCTATATACATCCATTCCTGTATTTTCAATAATCATCTTTCCAGTTGTATCGGTAGCAAAAAGGCTGTGTTTATTTAATATTCCTTTGTATGCTATACAAAATTGTACCATTAATTCTTTTTTCATGTCGTGTGCTATAAATGCTATGTTCATACCAAGCCCTCCCTATCGTTTTCATATACTATATATTATAACAAAAAAATTTCAGTTTGTAAATAACTTTTTGTGAAATTTATCGAATTAATTCTCCAATTGTATTATTATTTGGCATAATTTCATTTTTTTCAAAATATTTATCAAAAATATCCCTTGCAACATATGCTGCATTTGCACCTTTAACACCATGTTCTATTACCACAGCTATGGCAATTTCAGGATCATCGAACGGAGCAAATGCAACAAACAAAGCATTATCTGTAACATTATTTCCAATCTGTGCTGTTCCTGTTTTACCTCCTATTTTTTCCTGATAATTTTCAAAGATTGCACTCGCAGAACCTTCATCTACCACTCCAAGCATACCCTGCTTTACTGCTTCAAGATTATCAGGATTTACATCTACTTCTCCGATTATCTGAGGCTTTGGCTCATAAATTGTCGAACCGTCAACAGAAGAACGTACACTTTTTAATATATGTGTTTTATATCTTGTTCCGCCATTTGCAATTCCAGCAATATAATTTGCAAGTTGAATAGGAGTAAAATATGAGTAGGATTGTCCGATTGCTGTTTGAATAGTATCTCCTGCATACCACGTCTGATCATATTCATTTGTAGCAATTTGTTTTTTATATTCTCTGCTTGATACGTTCCCTTTTGCTTCATCAGGAAACTCTATTCAAGTAAGTTCTCCCAAACCAAACTGTTTTGCATATGATGCAATCGTATCAATTCCCATTCTTCTGCCAAGTTCATAAAAGAAATAATTACAGGAAAATTCTATTGCCTGGGTAACATTTATCGGACCATGTGTACGATGATTATCAGACCAGATCCAACATTTTGGCTGATAACCTTCATAATACGTATATATTCCTTCACAAGTTATAATCTCATCAAGAGTAACCGCTCCTGTTTCAAGAGCTGCCAAAGCAGCGACCGGTTTAAATGTAGATCCCGGAGTATATGTTCCGCTTATTGCTCTGTTCCACATAGGATTACTTTCATTTTTACTGAGTTCATCATAATCAGAATTAAAAGTCTCGGGATCAAATGTAGGATATGAAGTGCAAACAAGTAAATCTCCGTTTTTTATATCAATAACAACCGCAGCACCGGAATCAGCATCTCCCCCCTTCTTTTGAGAAGGATCTCCTCCGTTTTTTGCAATCTCATTAATCCAGTATTCAAGAGACTGTTCGGCTGTCCTTTGAAGCTCTGAATCAATAGTCAGAAGAATATAGTTACCGGGCACGGCTTCCTGTACAGAATTATTTGAATCATAGTTTTCATCGCTATCGTCTACATTATCATTAAGTCCGACAATCTGTTTTCCGTCTGTTCCTCTTAAAAACTCCTCAAAAAGTTTTTCGATCCCTCTTTTGCCGACCATATCATTATATCCATACCCTTTTTCCTTATATATTTCATATTCCTCTTTATCCATTTTTCCTATGCCGCCCACAATATGAGCAGCAATATCTTTTTGATTATAATTTCGATAATATTCTTCGGTTACAAGAACATCATTAAACTCATTTTTTCTTTCCTTTAATTCTGTAATGACATTCAAGTCAACATCTTCGGCAATCAGAAACGGCTGTGAAATAGAAAATCCATTCATTGAAGCATCATATCTTATTCCGGCAATTTTTCTTTTTTCCGTTTCTGAATATTCTTCAGATATATTAAATACACTGTCACAATAAACTTCCATTACTCTTTCTGCCGACATATCTTTAGTTATTTTATTTCTGTTTTCAAACCATTCTTCTTTATCATCGGATATATCCCCGTCCCCATCTTCATCTTTAAAATCAAATTCATACGGCGGATAAGTTATCGGCAAGCTGTCCTCATATGTGTATCCGTATTTTTCCAACACATTTATAATTCCAAGCAGCTCTTTGTTTAATTCATCATTTGAAATCAATGATTTTTGAAGCATGACAGAATAGCCCTCTCGATTTGAAACAAGAACCTTTCCGTTACGATCCATTATTTCTCCTCTGGGAGCCTTTTGCGTAACCGTAGCACTGACTCTGTTTTGTGATTGCTTAGTGTATTCTTCGCCGTTTATAACCTGTAAATCAAACAAACGTAAAATCATAACAAGGATAAAAACAGAAAGAATACATATAATAAATATCATTCTTCCTTTATAACTGCTCAAAATCTTACACCTGCCTTTTTGAAAATTGTTTTGGATATCAAATACATCAAAATAACAGATAAAATTGTATTATATACTGCAGTAGGTAAAATTATATTTAACAATGAATATAGATATCCAACATCTTTTAATACACTTATATTTATAATATAAAAAATAGAATTTCCTAATATTGTCAGCAAAAAAATCAAAACATAACTTACAATTATACCGTATTTAAACATTGCATCATGTATAATATACATTATTACAGCACATATCAAGTATACAGCAAGATAGTTTCCGAAAATTCTTCCCGTAAGACAATCGGTAATAATTCCGCATATAACAGCAATTGTCATTACAGTCTTAATATTTTTTTCTTTAGCTGCAATACATAATGAAAATATAAAGATAAAATCAGGTCTTATTTCAGATATACTTATGTACTCAATAAACACTGACTGAAATAATGTAATCAAAAAAATCCATATAAATGTTTTTAAACGGTTCAAAAAAAACTACTCCTTTCAGCCAACATTTTCATATACCGTATCATTACGATACTCTATATCTTCCAAACCGGAATTATCATTATTTTCAGTATTGTAATCATTCAAATAATCATCGTGATTATTAATATTTTCGTCCTGATATACATCACTGTCAAGTGACCATTGTGTTATTACAAGCACTTCATATAAATTATTAAAATCCACAAAAGGTTCAACAATAGCATAGTCTAACTGACCCATATTATTTTTTTGCATTTCGGTAATTTTACCAACCATCAGTCCCGGAGGATAAATTCCTCCAAGACCGGAGGTTTCAAGTATATCCCCTGAAATAATGGATGCATTGCTTACAAGATATGCAAGCTTTGATTTATTTGATTTTGATAATTTTACATCTCCCTCAAGAATTCCTATTTCACCGTTTCTTGTAATACGAACGCCAACAGAACTTTCACTGTTTATTATTGTCGATATTTTAGCCCAATTACGTCCAACATCGGTTACTTGTCCTAAAAGTCCCTGAGCAGTAATAACGGGATCAGATTCCTTAATCCCGCTTGACGAACCCTTATCAATTGTAATATAAGAAAACCAATTATCCGGTTCATATGCCGCTACTTTTGCAGCAACCGTTGTGTATTCCGTTAATTCATTATCAATTTCCAAAAGTTTTTTCAGTCTGTCATTTTCAGCAATATATTCCGATATATCTTTCACTTTGGCAGACAATTCCTGATTTTCAACTTTCAGCCGTTCATTTTCTTCTTTAAATTCCTTCATGTTTGCAATATAAGAAATAAATTCATCTACAGGTCTTACTATCCACTGATTTAATTTTGATTCTATGGGGGTAAGGACAAAATTAACAGCATTTGCTGCAGGATTATCTCCGCTTCTTGATATATATGCAATGCCGATTGTAACAGCTATAATTATTATAAATATTAACCAGATTTTTTTCTTAAAAAAAGACAAATTAAACTACCACCTTTATCTTCTGTGTCCTAACATCGACCTGTTTAAAATAACTTCATTTTCCAAAGCTTTTCCTGTCCCCATAACAACACAGTCAAGGGGATTTTCGCTTACACTTACAGGTATTCCGGTTGTCTGGCTGACGAGTCTGTCAAGATTTCTTATCATGGCACCGCCTCCGGTGAGAACAATTCCCGTATTAATAATATCAGAAGCAAGTTCCGGAGGAGTTTCCTCCAATGTTGATACAATTGCTCCCACAATAGATGTTATAGGTTCATTCATCGCATCACGAACTTCTGCTGAAGAAATCTTTATATTTCTCGGCAGCCCCTGAACAAGATCTCTTCCCTTAACATCAAAATAACTTTCATTATCATATTGCATTGCAGAGCCGATTGCTAACTTTATTTCCTCGGCTGTTTTTGCACCTATAGAAAGATTATATTCTCTTTTAATATAATTCACAATTGAATTATCCATAGCGTCACCGGCAATACGTATTGATTTGGATACTACAATTCCGCAAAGTGATATAATCGCAACCTCAGTGGTGCCTCCGCCAATATCAACAATCATACTGCCTATGGGTTTATCCACAGGAAGCCCCGCACCTATTGCAGCTGCCATAGGCTCTTCAATAAGATTAACCGATTTAGCTCCGGACATCATAACAGCTTCAAGCACAGCGCGACGTTCCACATCGGTTACACCGGCAGGCACACATACAATTACCTGTGGTTTAAAAAAACTGAATTTTCCACCTACAGCTCTTTTAATAAGATATCTTATCATAGAACTTGTCACTTCAAAGTCGGCTATAACACCATCTTTTAGTGGTCTGATTGCAACAATATTTTCCGGTGTTCTTCCCAACATTTCATCTGCCTGATTACCTACAGCAAGAACTTTTTTATCTGTTGCATCAATGGCAACGACAGAAGGTTCCCTTACAATGATACCTCGTCC
>CASFSH010000091.1 GCA_949297205.1 uncultured Bacillota bacterium
GAATTTTGCTCCATCCTGCGCCTGTGTCCCGCAATTTGGACAAAACATATCTTCTATCTCCCTTCCTTTGTATCCTGGATTTTCCCTTATACTACACAGAAATTATACGCTTCTGAACCATTCGATGCAATATATTTTTGCTCTTGTCTTGTAATGTTTTGCCAGTGGGGTTCTTCAGTTCAGCCCATCCAACTGTCTTTCCTCTGATCCGAGTTGCATTCCATACACGTCACTTTCCGTTATGTGAAAGAAAACAAATCATTTTTTCAAAATATTATCCAGCAGTTCAGCGCTGACAGGAATCTTCCGGTTTGGATCCGTCTCATTTTTTGAGGGAAGAATTACATTAAACTATCGGCAAGTGCTACAGAATCCCGACAAATAACGCCGTTGTTATTCTCGTAGATGGGCATACCGTTTTTATATATCAAAAGTCTGTTTTTATCTCTCCAGTATTTCCCTTTTGTGTCCCCCATTTTGAGCGATACAAAATTAAAATCCATCTCCTCACCAAAACGTGCTTTAAACTCTTTCGTTCCCCACTCTAAAAGTTCTTTTGCTACATCTATGGTAAAGGCGGCATACTTACCAGGAGATACATAAAATCCCCAACATCTTCCTTCTCCATTACCGTTCTTGTCAAACCTCGCAACTTCTGCGGTATAATAATCTTTATTCATTATTTCTGCCTTTCCCCAGCTCCTGCCGGAATTGATTTTCTTTTGTTCTCCCTTTCGGTAATTATATTTTGTACCCTTAAAGGTGTTTTATCAATATATATTTTACACTTTTTAAAATGTTTTTCAATACATCCACCTGCTGGTATCCCTGCCGCCGCAATGCGACATCTCACTGGTGATACGGAGCCTGAAGACCCAGCTCTCCAGGGAAGTACATGCCCATCCGGCATATAACGCCTATGTGAAGCAGTTCCTGTATGGGGATGTGCCTTTCTGGTCGCCGTCCTACTTTGTTGCGACCACGGGGAGTGTCTCCATGGAAACCGTAAAGAAATACATTGAAGGACAGCGTACAGATGTGCATAAACGCAAGTATGAAAAGAAGGACAAACACTGGTGGGGTGAAAGAGGCTCCAGGCCCTGAAAAAGTAAATAAAGGGACTGTAAAGTCCCGTTTTCTGAATCCAGTGCCCGTGCTTTCACCGGCAGGCCGGATCCCGGACGACTTTCGTCGGCACGGGGTTTGCGCACGGTTATTATCATATTGCGAAATCAACTCTTCGAGTTTTTTATATAAGCTCTCTTCTGTATGGGACGCTTGCGATTCAATCTTTACGTTTTTCTTCATATTCTCTACCTCCAAAAGCTCATCGCATTTCCTATGAAAATATGTCAACATCCCAAGTATCTGGGAAGCCGCCGATTCGCAAATCGGGCTATGGGTAAAGATCGTGCATTCTAGTCACTACAATTATATCAGAAAAAATACTCACGCAAAGAAAAAATAATAGAAAACATAAGGTAATTCTTATATAAAAGATATTCTGAATATACGAAAGAAAAAAGACCTCTGCTTTCCGGCAGAGGTCAACTTATGAGGGGGGAGATAGTGTTTTAACTATCGTAATTAATCATAACCTATAGTTATGAACAGGGTGTGAACAAAGCAACAAATATTTATAAATTCTATGACGTTTTTATAGATATTCTTCACCTATAGCACTCCAACCAGCCTCTCCCATCCAAGCCTATTCAATACGACTTCAGCCTGTTTTTTTCCTTTTATTCGTTCTCTCCCTGTTTTCCAGTTCCATCATCTCATGCGCCCATGCCATGAAGGTATCGGGAGCGACATGAAGTTCTTTGG
>CASFSH010000092.1 GCA_949297205.1 uncultured Bacillota bacterium
TGATAAAAAACTGTTTATCCGCATGTTATTATGTGGAGAGCTCGTCATACAGCGGAGGAATAGCCGGAAACAATTCCGGAGATATATCTGAATGTTTGTCTTGTGTGACACATATATACTCAGATATGTATGCTTCGGGAATTGCCGGCATTAACACTGACGGATTTATTAAATCCTGTGCGGCTGCAAGCAGGGAAGTAATGGATACATTGACAAAAAACAGCGGAAGAATTACAACTAACCGAGAAAACGGAAGAACTGAAAATAATTATGCATATCAAGAAATGGTATCCGGTACCACAGCCTATATAGGGCCTGATTTGCAGGATGGTGAGGAAGCAAGCTGGGAGGATTTGACCGGACAAACATTTTATTCCAATAAATTAAGGTGGGATTTCAGAAATATCTGGACAATCAACCGGAATATTGATTTTATTATGCCTCTAATCAGAAATGTCAATGTACCCAAGCTTACCCCCGGAGTTACCGTTTATATGCCTTATGGGATATACAATGAACAACAGCTAAGAGATGTGGAAAAAAACAAACAATATCATTATGTCCTGAAAAATGACATTACACTTTCAGATAATGTGCAGGGCGGCGCAAACTGGATACCTATCGGTATGGCATATGATGAAGAAAATTTTGTTGAGGATGCTTTTTGCGGAACATTCGACGGCAACGGACATACCATTAAAAATATAAAGATGGTTTTTGATGAAAGTATTTTTCAATATGGATTTTTCGGAATGTTATACGGTGCAACGGTGAGAAATTTGAATTTGGAAAATATGAGCATAGAAGGTCACAGCAATGTAGCATTTCTTGCTGCGGTAAACTATGGCATTATTGAAAATTGCAGTGTGTCGGGAACAATGAATGCTTACTCATATAATAAAGAGACTATGGCAGGAGGGATATGTTCGGTCAACTATACAAATATTTATTCGTGTGATATGAAGGGAGATATAATAATTAATGCTTTGTCATCAAATGTTGGCGGTATAGCGGCATACAATGAAGGCTTTGTTAATAACGCATCATTTAACGGAAACATAGAATCTGTATCAGTCAAAAATGGGGCAAATTCCGTTGTGGGCAATATTGTGGGAATAAATTATTCCGGATACATATATAATTGTTTCGGTGAAGGAAGAATAACATCTCATACCGATATAAGCTACTGCGGAGGAATATCCGGTATGCAAAACGGAGGAGAAATATATAAATGTTCATCAAAAGGGAATATATATATAAAAGCGTCCGAACAAAGGGAAACCTCTGCATATTCCGGCGGATTGGCGGGATTAATAAGCGGCGGCTTGATTATGAACAGTTTTACGGCGGATAACATAAATATGACTTCTCATAATTCTTTTGCAGGTGGAATTGCAGGGTATTGTGAAAATGCAAATATACAGAATGTATACGGAGTTAACACCATATCTCAGCAAGGCGGAATAAGCAATATAAATGATGCCCGGATTTTTGCCGGGGGAATTACCGGATACAGTATGAACGGAAATATATCCGGAACTGTTGTATTGAATCCGTCTATTCTGACTAACGGCAGTTTTGGAATGATTACAGCTTTTTCACAGGGCGGATATGTTGACAATAATTATTATATTTCACAGGTTTATACAAAATCACAAGCTTCAGAACAGTCTGTTACAGGAAATGAAATAAATCATGAAACTGCTGAAAATATGGATTTTTATTTTACTTCTATAGCAGACGGAGGTGTTCTCGGATGGATAAATACTTCTTTTGACGATGTTTGGACAGTACCTTCAGGGAATAATTATCAATATCCTGTTTTATCCGGAGTGAAAGGTCAGAGTGAGTTTAATACAAAAGTGAAATATTAAAAATGTGCACAAAGCCAAAGTATATATATATTTATGTTTTTATGTGATTTTTTTGTAAATTTTACAAAAAAATTTTAAAAAACTATGTTCATTTGAAAGAAAATGTGATATAATAACTTATAATGCTTTGTATATAAAAGATATACAATCAAAAAAACAAAGTAGGTGGATAAAGTGATAAAAAGTATGACCGGGTACGGAAGAAATGAAATGATTATCGCAGGGAAAAAAATATCGTGCGAAATCAAATCAGTGAATCACCGTTACTCGGACTATACCGTTAAAGTTCCGAGATATTACGGCTTTATGGAAGAAAGAGTAAGAAATTATGTTTCGGAATTTATTTCAAGAGGAAAAGTAGATGTATATATTTCAATTGAAAGCTATGATACGGCTGATAAGGAAATAAAATTAAATTCGGCTCTTGCACAAAGTTACATAAATGCTTTGTATGAATTGAGAGATAAATTTGGTTTAAAAGATGACATTTCGGTAATGAATGTGGCAAAGTACAATGAAATATTCAAAGCGGAAAAAATAGAAGAAGATGAGGAAGAATTGTGGGGAACGGTATTACAGGTACTGGAACCCACAGTAAAGGATTTTGTTTCCATGCGAGAGCGTGAAGGAGAGAGAATAAAAGAAGATTTATGCAACCGCGTCGAATACATGAAAGAATTAAGTTTGAAGATAGACAGTTATTCGGAACAGTCTGTTGAGGAATACAAAGAAAGATTGTATGCAAAAATAAAAGAGATTCTTGAGGACAGAACAGTTGATGAATCGAGGATTTTAACCGAGGTTGCCATATTTGCCGATAAAGTGGCGGTAAATGAGGAAACTGTACGTCTGCAGAGTCATTATAATGAATTTTATGAAATTATTTCAAAAAATGAACCTGCCGGAAGAAAACTTGATTTTCTTATACAGGAAATAAACAGAGAGGTTAACACCACCGGGTCAAAGGCATGTAATATAGATATTGCAAAAATAGTTGTGGAATTAAAAGGCGAAATTGAAAAGCTGAGAGAACAGGTACAAAATATTGAGTAATGTAGCGGTATTATACAGTTTGGTGATTTATATAGAAGAAGTACGGAAATTAATACCGGATTTGTTTCCGACAGAAAGGTGATGAGAACGTTGAAATTGGTTAATATCGGATTTGGAAATATGATAAATTCAAAACGTCTGATATCCGTTGTGAGCCCTGAATCCGCACCGATAAAAAGAGTCATAAGGGAAGCGGAAGATAAAAAAGTGCTTATAAATGCAACTTACGGAAGACGTACAAGAGCGGTTATCATTATGGACAGCGGGCATGTGATTTTGTCATCACTGCAGCCTGAAACAGTTGCAAACAGATTGGCTGAACGAGAGGACAGCGAGGGGGATGCAGATGATGAATAAGGGCAGTTTGTTTATAATCTCCGGTCCCAGTGGTACGGGAAAAGGAACGATATGTAATGAACTGATAAAACATGATGATACCTTTTTGTCGGTATCTCTGACTACGAGAGACAGAAGAAATGACGAAATCGAAGGTGTTACATATTATTATGTCAGTGCCGACGAGTTCAGAAACAGAATAGAAAACAATATGATGCTTGAATGGGCACAATACGGGGACAACTGTTACGGAACACCGAAAGATAAGGTGGAGGAACAATTAAACAGAGGGGTCAATGTAATACTGGAAATTGAAGTGCAGGGCGCTTTAAAGGTGAAACAGCAAATGCCCGAAGCGGTAATGATATTTTTGCTGCCTCCATCGGTTGAAGCATTAAAAAGCAGACTGTTAAACCGTGACAGAGAAACCCGGGAAGAAATACTAAAGCGTATTTCAATCGCAAAAGGAGAACTGTCAAAGGCATATCTCTATGATTATATTATAATAAATGATGACTTTGACGAATGCTTGCAGACAATAAGAAATATAATTGTTGACAGACGGGAAAAATTGGATTTTGTTGAAAAATTACAGGAAAGTATATAAAAATATTTTACAGGAGTGATGTATTATGATGATAAAACCGGGAATTAATGCATTGTCAAGCTGTGCTGACAGCAGATATACTTTGGTTACAATGGCAGCAAAAAGAGCAAGAATGATTGGTGAAAACGGTGAAGGCCTTGTTCCATGCGATGTTCATAAGCCTGTTTCTATGGCTGTTGCGGAAATTGCCGCAGGTAAAGTAGGATATGTAAGACATGAGAACAAGAATCGCAAAGAAGAACAAAAAAATTATGAGGAGTTCTATGCAGCGGCAAACGGAGAATATATGGTTGACGAAAACGGAAACAGAGTTGAAAACTATGTTACGGATGAAGCGGCGTTCAATAAAGAATTAAACTATGAAACATTATCGGATAATAGTGACGAAAATTAAAATAAAATCCGGCTCAGATATACGATAAAAATATATTTTGCCGGATTTTTGATTATATACAACCTAATAGCAGATGTCTTGCACCATATAAGGCGGAGGATCCTATTTTAAAATATCAGTATACAATCTCCCGCTGAAATCCCTTAGGAGCTGACGTTTTCTGTACAGGTTGAAATATATCGAATGCTTTGCTTCTTGCAAGCAAAACAGGAGCTTTGCTCCGATTTAAATGCGGTTGAGAAAGGAAGGGTAATTGAAATTGATTGCAAGAATTATAGTCAATTCAGCGTCAAAACATACAGATAAGTTTTTTGATTATCTCATTCCGGAAACACTGCAAAAAACAGTTACAATCGGTACAAGAGTACTGGTCCCTTTCGGACAGGGAAATAAGCAGATTGAGGGATATGTGATAGGCTTGTCGGATTTTTCAAAGGCAAAAAAATTGAAAAGCATTATAAGCGCTGAAGAAATACCTGTTTTTGACAAAAAAATGCTTGAGCTTATCGAATGGGTGAGAGAAAAGTATCTGTGTACTTATATTGACGTAATAAAAGCAGTTATTCCTTCGGGAACTGCAATAAGAAATGAAGAATGGTATATATGCGTTGATGAAAATGCTGCGTTGACGCCTAAAGAAAAAAAGATTTTCGAAGAAATACAAAAACATGGCAGGGAATGCGAAATTAATGTATTAATGCAGTTTTTTGATGATGAAAACATAAAACCCGCATTGAAAAGAATGTGTGACAAAGGCGCTTTGAGAGTGGAGTACAGGGATACAAAAAGCGTGAAGGATAAGATTGTCAGAATAGTAAAGCCTGCAATTGAACCTGAAGATATGAAGGATACAATAGATATGCTCCTGAAAAAAAGAGCTTATGCAAGGGCAAGAGTTATGGAGGCTTTATCTCATATAGATATTGTATCGGTTGCAGACCTTATGATGATTACTCAGACAAATTATAATACCATATCGGCTTTGAAAAAAGC
>CASFSH010000093.1 GCA_949297205.1 uncultured Bacillota bacterium
ACCTGGAATATTATACTTACCTTTTAAAATTATATGTTCAACATATCTTAAGTCTATTGCCTGTGTTCCATCAGGGTTTACTACCGATAATGCATTTATTCTGTAATCACCGCATCCAAAAGTTGAATATTCCTGTGGAAATGTATCTGTGGAATATGTTCTGTTCTCTCCGACATCATATGGATTTCCTGAAAATCCAATATTATGATAATCTTGAAGATATATCATATTAACATCAGTTTTCTTTCCATACCACAAGTGACGCAGTATCCCTGTTCCATCTATTTTCATCTGATACAAAGTGTTTTTTGTTTCAATTGAAATTACTCTGTTTTCAATTTTAATTGGCATATATTTTCTCCCCGCTTTCATCAGATATGTTAAATTTATGTGAAGTTAAATCAGCATTTAATGTTACACTGTTTTTTCCATAACTTCTTGTAATAGTCAATTTATCATCAGTTGCATCAATTTCAATTTTACCGTCAAGATTAAATGCAGCACATGAATTTCTGAGTTCCATCAACTGTTTTAGCTGTTTTAC
The DNA here is from genome assembly GCA_949297205.1 of uncultured Bacillota bacterium. Taxonomy (GTDB): domain Bacteria; phylum Bacillota; class Clostridia; order UBA1381; family UBA1381; genus RGIG1988. Next base: position 545 of record CASFSH010000093.1, read on the forward strand.
TATGTTTCTTTCCTGCTCATTTTCAATATCTTTAAGTGTGTAGTAATGTCTGTTTATATCTCTGCCGTTTTTTGTTCGTTCCATAAGCTCAATATCATTTTCACCGGCAAGCAGACCAACATAATAAACCTGAGGTATACCCGGTGCAAAAAATTGAATTGCTCTTGCAAGAAGATATGCATCGTCATTATTTCCCAAAGCAGAATAATACGTTGTATTTACCTGATAAATATCTAAATTATTATATGCCTCCGAGCTGTAAATTTTTTTCACATTTGCACCGTTAGAATACATTTGTTCTTTAACCATATCTATTTCTTCGTCAGGAAGCAAATCTTTAACATCAACTATACCTATACCGTCATGTGTATCAAGCGTTGTGAACTGTTTCATAGGACACATCTGCATCCAATTTTTTAGATATATTCCTGTATGATTGTAAAGAGCGTGGAGAGTCAATACAGGCAAAGCAAAATCGTATATCCAGAAATTTTTTTCTGCAAGTTTTAATGGAATAGTGTAATGCTCATGAATTTCCGGAAGTATTTGTGCTCCGTATTTTTTTGCAATATCTTCAATATCAAATAATAATTCCCATATATCCGGTTCTACAAAAAAGCAGTTTGTATCGGCCTTTTTTATTGCATATGCAAACGCATCAAGACGAATAACCGACGCTCCTTTTCTACACATAAATTCCAAAGTATCTTTAATAAATTTTTTTGTTGCAGGTTTCGTGATGTCAAGGTCAATCTGTTCTTCACAGAAAGTACACCATATCTTTTCTTTTGTTCCGTCCGAAAACTCTGCTTCAATATACGGGGCTCTCGGTTTACGTTTATAAATAAGATCTATCTGTTCCTGTGTAGGCTCTCCGTTTACCCAGAAATCACTGTATCTAATGAAAAAATCCTTATATGGTGATGCATCTTTTTTTTCAAGAAAATCTTTGAAGTATTCAGACTGTGCCGAAATATGGTTTACCATAAAATCAAACATAAGATAATAGTCTTTTGACATTTCTTCAATATCGTCAAAACTTCCAAAAGATTTATCAACCTCATTATATTTCATAGGAGCAAATCCTCGATCCGCCGAGGATGGAAAAAACGGCAGTATATGAACTCCTCCTACAGCATCTTTATAATATTTATCCAAAACAATTTTAAGATCTTTTAAATTGCTGCCCATGCAGTCAGCATAGGTAATTAGCATTATTTTATTATTCAATTCCATTTTTATCCTCCATTCGCTCTATGGCGATACAAATCTTATCCCTTTACAGCACCGTTTGCAACACCATTTAATATTTGTTTCTGACAAATAATATAGAAAACTAATATAGGCAACAATGCAAGAAGATATGATGCAAATGCCAGATTGTAATTTGTTCCGAACTGAGTCTGGAAATTAAGCTGTGCAAGAGGAAGTGTTGTATTGTTTGTACCTGACATAATAACCAACGGCGTCATAACATCGTTCCATGTACCTAATGCCGTAAGAACCGCTACTGTTGCATGCATGGGTTTCATCATAGGAAATATAACTTTCCAATATGTTCTCCACGTAGACGCACCGTCAATTTCTGCTGCCTCCTCCATTGCTGTAGGAATATTTTTTAAATATCCACTGTAAAGCATTACATTAATCGGCATATAAAATACAAGATACAAAATTATTACACCGATTTTATTGTCTATTCCAAGAATTGCAGTCTCTTTAACCAACGGCATCATAAGAATTGCAAAAGGAACAAACATACCACTTACAATATAAAAGTATAAAAATTTGTATGATTTTTTTCTTCCCATATTTCTGCCTATGGTATAGCCTGCAAGAGAATGTATTATAATCGCAAAAACAATTGTAGATACCGTAATAATAATACTGTTTAAAAGAGAATGCCAGAAGTCTGTTACAATCATGGCTTCCTTAAAATTGCTAAAACTCCATGTTTCGGGAAAAGCAAGCGCTCCTGCAACATTATTGGTCATTTCCGATGGATTTTTAAATGCAATAATTATTGTCATATATAAAGGAAACAAAATAGTCAGTGCACCCAATATTAACAAAATTGTAATTATGATACTACTTCTTTTTTTCATAATTGCTGCTCCTTTCTGCCGGTTAATGCCAATTGAATTACGGATATGGTAACAATAACTACAAAGAACAGTACAGCATTTGCACTTTGAAATCCGAATTGTCCTCCGTCCATTCCGTTTTTATAAATTAAATAAGAAATTGATTCCGTGCTTTGTGCCGGTCCGCCTTTTGTTAAAGACATAATCTGATCGAATACCATCAAAAGATTTTTTGTACTTAAAACAAGATTTATTGATACAAACGGCAATAACATCGGAAAAGTCAATTTTTTAAATCTTTGCCACCAATTTACGCCGTCAATCATACCTGCCTCATAAATATCAAGAGGTATAGTCTGCAATCCGGAAATATATATTATGGTATTCATGGCAACAGCCTGCCAAACTCCAACAATAAGTACACCAATCCATGCTGTTTTTTCACTGGCAAGTATACTGTTTTGTAAAAATCCGATTTCTAAAGCCTGACCTATTGCAGGAATAATATAAGTAAAAATAAAACTGAATATATAACCTACTATAAGTCCTCCAAGAATATTAGGTATAAAATACAAACCTCTTAATGCACTTTTTCCGTATATTTTGCTGTTTAATGCCATTGCAAGTATAAGACTTATAATATTTACCAAAAATGTTCCGACAATGGCATACTTAAAGGTAAATAGATAAGAACCCCCTACTCTGCTGTCCTGAAATAAATCTATATAATTTCTTATTCCCACAAAATCGTAGCTTCCATATCCGCGATAGTTGGTAAAACTGTAATATGCACCAATTATCAGCGGTAATGTATTAAACATAAAAAATAGTAGCGTAATAGGAATAATTATAGCCCTAAATGTTAAATTTTTGTTGGATAATGATTTTCTTTTCATTTTTCTTCCTCCAATTCTTTAACTCGTCTTATCAAATCTCTGTTGTAACGTACCCATTCCCTGTCAAATCGATCAAGAAATGTATCTATTGAATTGCTGCTATTGTCCATCAAGAATGTCTGAATAATCGCATCAACACTCATTTCACTGGGATAATAGTGATCCTGATAATCTGCCATTCTGCCTTCATCTATATATGTTTTCATACCGTCAAGCATAGACGGAAGTTCAAATTCTCCCTCTTTACATGGGATTGCGTTCTGATCATCCAGATATATTTGAATTATATCATCGCGATATAAGAAATCGAGAACTTTATATGCAGCTTCTTTTTTTGTACTTTTTGCCATTATTGAAAATTGCAGATCTATTCCCGAATTGAGTACATTATCTTTTTCATCATCATTTGCCGGAAAAACAAATGAATCAATATTCATGTCCGGATTTACCGACAAAATCTGTGGTACTGCATAACTTCCTATGGGATACATTGCTGCTTCCCCTCTGGCAAACGCTGTGCAGGCATCATTGTAACTGTACGCATATGGATTTGGTTCACAATATTCAAGCAATGCTTTTGTTTTTTCTGCAACAGAATAATACTCCTGCTTAAACGTGGTTTCTCCTCTGTTAACCATTTTACAGGTATCAGAAGGCGCAAGTCCTACAGCAAGTGCATTCCATGGAGCCAATGTTGTCCATGTATCTTTGAATCCGAAATATAACGGCAATATACCTTCTGCTTCAATATTTTCACATAAAGTTATAAATTCATTCCATGTTGTTGGAATTGTCCAGCCATGTTCTTCAAACATATCTTTGTTATAAAGTATACCCGCAGCATTGGCAACATATGGAAGTGCATATGTTCCTTCTTTCGGCAAAAGCTCCAGGCTTTTGTCCATTTCAAGATAAGCGGGTTTTACATTCTTCAATCCTTCATAATCCGATATATCCATAAACAAATCGGCATCAAGAAAATTGGAATAATTTATATCTCCTCCGATACCAACTATATCGGGATAATCCTCTCTGATTAGTCTTGTTTTTAATATTGTCATTGCCTCATTGGGTGATAAAATCGTGAGATGAATGTCATCATGTTCTTCATTGAATTTTTGTTCAATTTTCTTAAATGCTTCAACCGCTTCCTGTTTGTATTGAATCATTTCTATTTCGGTTACACCAGTCTGTGAAACATCATCACTACAGCCTTGAAACAATTGACTTAACAAACAAATAAGTACTGTAAAAATTATATGTTTTCGTCTCATTTTTATTTCCCCTCCAGTTATTTTTTTAATCTTTTTTGATTTAATTATATTATAACATACCCTTATGCTATATGTACATAGCTATATGCAAGGACTTATATACCATTATTCTATTTTTTTATGTATTTTGTAAATTAATATTGCATTTTGATATATTTTTTGATATACTGGTAAAAATATATTTGAAGGTGATACTATGTCTGATTTGGTTTTTTCAATATTCCCAAACAAAAATTTTATAGATTTAAGCTTATATCAATATGGTTGGGAGCGCTGTGTCCCATCTCACTCATACGGTCCTGCTGCAAGAAATCATTATCTGTTTCACTATGTAATTTCAGGAACAGGGACTGTTTATGCTGATGATAAAAAAGGGGTAACTCAAACATATCACGTAAAAAGTATGCAGGGATTTATGATTTTTCCCAACCAGATAACAACTTATATTGCCGATAAAGAATTACCCTGGGAATATATTTGGATAGAATTTGACGGATTGAGAGTAAAAGAGTCTTTGGATGCTGCGGGATTAACATTGGATAATCCCATATATAAAGCACGTTCCAAAACTTTAAGAGAAAGTATGCTGAATGAAATGCTGTATATAAAAGATAACCGTGAATTATCTGCCCTACATTTAATAGGACATTTATATATGTTTTTGGACTATCTGATGCGTTCCTCGGAACGAATGTCTTTTTCAAAAACAAATTCTTTGAGAGACTACTATGTTAAAGAAGCTCTTGTTTTTATTGAAAACAACTTTCAAAATGATATTACAATTGAAGACGTCACAAAAGTTTGCGGACTCAACAGAAGTTATTTTGGTAAAATTTTTAGGGAAACCATGGGAAAATCGCCACAAGAATTTTTGCTGAATTATCGAATGGCAAAAGCAGCAGAACTTTTGAAATTAACCAAAATGTCTGTAGGTGATATAAGCCAGGCTGTCGGATACGAAAATCAACTTCATTTTTCAAGAGCATTTAAAAAAATATATAATATTTCTCCAAGAGAATGGCGCAAACAAAACTTTAATTTATAATAAATATATTTTAATTAAAAAAATAAGGCAGCTGCACTAAAACAACCGCCTTATTTTTTTGTATGTTAATAAGTTTTTTTAGTCAGTCTTTGCATCTGCATTTCTTATTTGAGCACGTTTTATCTTACCTCCCAATGTTTTAGGAAGCTCATCAACAAACTCAATCAGA
>CASFSH010000094.1 GCA_949297205.1 uncultured Bacillota bacterium
TTTTGCATGAACAAATAAATATTAAATCATTTATTGGTGTATTGTTTATTACTGTCGGAACTTTCTTGATGATTTTGTAAGCAAAAAAATAATAAAATGCTTTTATAAAAATTTTTGAAAATATGGAATTATTTATAGCACATATAGTATGTATTCGGAATTTTATATTTGATTTTCATTGTAAAAAAGCAGCTGTCTGCAACAGCTGCCTGTAAAAAAATACTTATTTGTTTTTTTGTGTACTATACGTATTTTCTCATATGTTTTAAAGCTGATTTTTCCAGTCTTGATACCTGGGCTTGAGATATTCCTATTTCATCCGCAACTTCCATTTGAGTTCTGCCCTGAAAGTACCTTAAATCAAGTATGTGTTTTTCACGCTCATTAAGATGATCAAGGGCTTCTGCAATGGCTATGTTTTCAAGCCAGTTATCGTCGGTATTTTTTCCGTCTTTTACCTGGTCCATAACATAAATTGCTTCACCGCCGTCATGATACACCGGCTCAAAAAGGCTTACCGGGTCAGCTATTGCATCAAGAGCAAATACAACATCTTCTTTAGGCAGGTCAAGTTCTTTTGCTATTTCGGTTACAGTTGGTTCTTTTGAATTTGCGTTTATAAGCTTTTCCTTAACGTAAAGAGCTTTGTATGCTATGTCTTTCAGAGATCTGCTTACACGTATAGTATTGTAATCTCTTAAATATCTTCTCAATTCGCCGATTATCATAGGTACAGCATAAGTGGAGAACTGTACTCCGAGACTTAAATCAAAATTATCAACAGCCTTTATAAGACCTATGCATCCAACCTGAAACAGATCGTCAATGTTTTCTCCTCTATTATTAAATCTTTGTATAACGCTAAGAACCAATCGTAAATTTCCTTGAACAAAGGTTTCTCTTGCTTTTAAATCACCTGCTTTTATTTTAATAAACAGTTCTTCTTTCTCTTCTTTTGACAAAACAGGTAGTTTTGATGTATTAATACCGCATATTTCCACTTTATTTATCACATAAAATCCCCCTTTTCGGTTATGTACAAATGTGATATGTGATAAATCTAATTATATTATTGCCATTCAGAAAAATTTCATTCTAAAAATTATATAAAATTTCTTTTTTATAATGACAGGGGAGAAAATATAATAATATTATTTATAAAAGACAAAAAAAGAGTACATTTAAAGTTAATTATAATCTTTTAACTTTAAATGTACCGTAGGGGCAAATTTTTTTTATTATTTATAAATCAATTTTTATATAAATCATATAAACCGGCATATATACCTTTTTTTGCAATAAGTTCATCATGTGTACCTTGTTCTTCTATACCGTTTTCAGTGAGAACAAGGATTGTTTTTGCGTTTTTTATAGTTGTAAGTCTATGAGCTATAGTAAATACTGTTCTGCCCTTTGCAAGCTTTTCAAGGGATTGCTGAACAATTCTTTCACTTTCGTTATCAAGTGCAGAGGTAGCTTCATCAAGAATAAGAATAGGAGGGTTTTTTAAAAAAACACGTGCTATGGAAATTCTTTGTTTTTGACCTCCGGATAATTTTACACCCCGTTCTCCTACGTATGTATCATAACCATTTTCCAGTTTGTCAATAAATTCATCTGCGCCGGCAAGTTTTGCGGCATTTTTAACTTCTTCGAAGGATGCACCGGGTTTTCCATAAGCTATATTTTCAGCAATTGTACCACTGAAAAGATATACATCCTGCTGCACAACGCCGATTTGAGAACGCAGACTTTTAAGTGTTGCATTTTTTATGTTAATTCCGTCAATTAGTATTTCTCCTCCGGTTACATCATAAAATCTTGGTATAAGGTTGCACATTGTTGTTTTTCCGCCGCCTGAGGAACCCACAATTGCAATATTATCTCCCTTGTGAACTTCTAAGTTGATTTTTGTAAGAACATTTTTGTTACCGTCATCATAACAGAAATCAACATTTTTAAATTGAATATCACCTTTTATCGGAGGTAAGTCAAAAGCATCTTTTTCATTGTTAATTGATACGGGAGAATCCATTATTTCAAGGAATCGTTCAATACCTGTCATTCCTCGCTGGAATTGTTCGGTATATTCAACGAGTTTTCTGATAGAGGTTATTAACGTTGAAATATAGAATAAATAAGCGGTAAAATCGGCAGGTGTTATCTTCTCGTTTATTAAAAACAGTGACCCGATACAAATTCCCGTTATATACATTAACCCGTCAAAAAATCTTGTCATACATTGAAAAAGACCCATATATTTATATGATAATTTTTTTAAAGACAGGAATTTGCTGTTTCCTTCTTCAAATTTTTTCTTTTCCAATTCTTCGTTTGTAAAAGATTTTACTACTCGTATTCCTAATAACGAATCTTCAACCTGTGCATTTATAACACCTGTTTGTTCACGATTCTTTTTAAATGTTTCACGCATTTTTTTGTTTAGTATTTTACAAAAAACAAGCATTACGGGCAGTATTGCAAAAATAATTAAAGTAAGCCATATATTAAATCCGGCAAGTATAAAAAAAGATATTATTATTTTTATTGCAGCAATAAAAAATTCCTCGGGGCAATGATGAGCAAATTCCGTAATATCAAATAAATCATTAGTTATTCTTGACATTAACTGACCCACTTTATTGTTTGAATAATAAGAAAAGGTTTGCTGCTGAAGCTTGTCAAATAAATCACGGCGCATATCTGTTTCGATTTTTGCACCCATTACGTGAGCGCGGTTTGCCATATAATAAAATGCAAATACATCAACTAACCTTAAAATAATATAGAATATACTGATTTTTGCTAAAATCTGAGGTGTTAACAATTTTATATCTGTAATTGCGGCATTTGTAATGTATCTGACAATAAGCGGGAAAATAACTTCCCCTAATGCAGTCAGTGATGCACAAAACAAATCAAAAATCAAAGTTCCTATATATTTTTTAAAATACGGAGCGAAGCGTTTAATTAAATACGTTGTTTTCATTATGCATACCCTTCCTGTAAATTATTTATATAGAATTTTATCATACTGTTAATGTTTTGTCAAACATTAACATAAAATATCTTTTCATTGTTTTGGATAAAACTTGTACAGTGTATTTATATGATTTGTAAAAACATAGGAATATTTATGCAATTGTTTTATTGACACTTTCTAATCAATATGGTAAAATATTTTAGTATATTAATATACAAAATAAAAAAAGGAAGGAAGTCTGAAAAATGGACGAAATAAGAGAAATAGCACTTCGTATCAAAGAATTACGTGAAGTGTGCGGCTATACCGTCGATGAAATGGCAAAAGAACTTGGAATTGATCAGGCCGTGTACGTCGGATATGAAGAAAACGGAAATGATATTCCTATAAGCGTTATTTATCATATTGCAAAAAAATTTAATGTGGATTTTTCTGAATTACTCACTGGTACTTCTGCAAAATTAAACACATATCAGGTCGTCCGTGCCGGCGAAGGCTTAATTGCTGACCGTTATCCGGGTTATATTTTTCAGGATCTTGCTTTCAGATTTTCAAAAAAAATCATGCAGCCTTTTATTGTAACCCTTGACCCGTCGGATAAAGTTGCCGACCTTGTCACACATAACGGTGAAGAATTTAATCTTGTTTTGGAAGGTACAATAATACTCACATTCGGAAATCAGACAATAGAACTTAATGCAGGAGACAGCATTTATTTTAATCCAACATATCCTCACGGACAAAAATGCGGTTCCTCCACGCCGGCTAAGTTCCTTACAATGATTTGCGAATAATTGGCTCATGAAAGGACGATTTTACATATGTTAGAAAAATATTTACCGAGAATAGAATTTGATTCGTATGAGGATTTTAAACAAAATTATAAAGTAAACACACCGGATGATTTTAATTTTGGTTTCGATATTGTTGATGGTTGGGCAAAGGAAAATAAAAATAACCGTGCCCTTGTTTGGTGTGATGATCATAATGAAGAAAAAGTTTTTACTTTTGAAGATATAAGCAAACTCTCTAACCGTGCTGCAAATTTTTTTAAATCCAAAGGTTTGAAAAAGGGATCGGTTGTAATGCTTATATTAAGAAGACGTTGGGAATATTGGATCTGTGCAACTGCATTGATTAAGCTTGGGGTAATATTTATCCCCGGTACTCTTCAGCTTACAAAAAAAGACATTGCATACCGTGCCAATGCGGCAAATGTAGAAATGTTCATTTGCATAAATGATGAATATGTTGTTAACCAGATGGAACTTGCATTGACGGATATGCCGACAGTAAAAAGTATTGGATTGGTAGGCAATGTTGAAAAAGACGGATGGTTCAATTTCAATAAAGAATTTATGCAGTTTTCAGATGAATTTGAACGTCCTGCAGGAGATGAAGCTACTAAATCTACGGATATAATGCAGATTTATTTTACATCAGGTACGACAGGTATGCCTAAAATGGTTATGCATAATTATCTTCACCCGCTTGGTCATATTGTCACGGCTAAATATTGGCAGAGAGTTCAGGAAAATAAATTGCATATGAGCGTATCAGATTCCGGATGGGCTAAATTCGGATGGGGAAAAATATACGGTCAATGGTGCTGCGGTGCTACAATTTTTGCATATGATATGGATAAATTTATTCCAAAAAATCTTTTGGCCATTATCGAAAAATACAAACTTACAACATTTTGTGCACCTCCTACAATGTATCGCTTTATGCTTCAGGAAGACGTTGCCGCATTTGATTTATCCAGTGTACAGAACTGGGCTACTGCAGGAGAACCTTTAAATCCCGAAGTATATAATAAATGGCTTGAACTTACCGGAGGAAAGATTCACACAGGGTTCGGACAGACAGAAGGAACTGTACTTCTTGCTGATTTTGAGTGGTTTGAACCAATTCCGGGGGCCATGGGAAAACCCTCACCAATATATGATTTAAGGTTGATTAATGAGCATGGAAATGTGTGCGACAGCGGTGAAGAAGGTGAAATTGTAATTTGTAATGTAAAAAATAATCCCCCTGTAGGATTATTTGTTGGTTATTACAGAAATGAGGAACAGACAAATGAGGCGCTGGGTACAGGTAATTACAATTTAAAAGATGTTGCATGGAGAGATAATGACGGTTATTATTGGTTTGTCGGACGACATGATGACGTTATAAAATGTTCAGGCTACCGTATAGGTCCTTTTGAGGTTGAAAGTGCGTTGATAGAACATCCTGCAGTTGTAGAATGTGCAATTACAGCTGCTCCGGATCCAATAAGAGGGCAGGTTGTAAAGGCAACAATTGTTCTTGCAAAAGGATATTCACCGTCTGATGAACTTGTAAAAGAACTTCAA
>CASFSH010000095.1 GCA_949297205.1 uncultured Bacillota bacterium
GTATTTGACAGCTCCGTTCCGGAAAATTTCGGAGTATATTCATTTAAGAAAAAATATCAGTTTAACAAGCCAATAGAAAATCTTAATATAGATATTTTCGCCGATACAAAATATTTTCTTTATATAAATGATAAATTTATAGGAATAGGCCCTGTATGCCCCGGTGGAGATTACGGCAATGCTCTTTCCATGCCGATACAGTATTACGATAATTACGAAATAGAGGTAAATTCCGATTATGCCGACATACTGGTACTTGTTCAGCTTGATGAAGCTGTCCAGGCAGATATGTCCCTGGGTAACGGAGGTCTTGTAATATCAGGCACTGCAAATTTATCGGATAATACAAAAGAAGAAATATACACCGACGAAAGTTGGAATGTCTGCCGGGATATGCGTTTTCCGTCAATCAATAATTATGATTATACCCAAAATATGCCGAAATGGCAAAATGCAGTTACTGTAAAAAATATATGGAATCTGAAAAAATCACAAATTCCTCTGTTAAAAAGCAGTGCAGTAAAAACCGATTTTTCTCCTGTTTCCATACCTGCCGGAAAAGAAAAAGATATATTTATTGAAACCGAGAAAATATATTCGGCATATCTTGGGTTAAGTGTAATTGCTTCGGGAAATTTTGAGATTGACGCATACCTGGGTGAAATTCCCGAAAAGAATCTTCAAACTCAGAAAATAACGGGAAACAGCAGCATTACACATCATTCTCTTGTTATGAGTTCCATATCGGTATGTAAACTGCACATCAAAAATCTTTCCGATATGCCCCTTACTCTTTCAGATGTGACTATTACATATACAAGATACCCTGAAGACGGCGATAACGGAAGTTTCAGCTGTTCTGACAATGACCTGAACGACATATATAACTTGGGAATACACACTCTTAAAATCTGCCGTCAGTCAATTCACCTTGACAGTCCGGCACATCAGGAAAATATGGGTTGTTCCGGAGATTATTTTATAGAAAGTCTTATAGAGTATTACGCTTTCAGCGACACGAGACTGACACGGTTTGACATAATAAGAATTGCAGACTATCTTAAAATGTCAAAAGGGTATATGTTCCATACTACATACAGTCTTATATGGATTGAAATGCTTTATGAATACTATATGCATACGGCGGATATTGAAATTTTGGACTATGCATTTGACGGGGTTATGTGTGTTCTTGACAAAATGAAAGAAGGCTGTGACGAAACACACATTATACAAAATCCCGTAAGCTATATGTTTATTGACTGGACATGGAACGGAGATTATAACCGCCACCATCCGCCAAAAGCTATGGGACAGGCACCGCTCAATGCTTTTTATTACAATGCATTAATACTTGCATCAGAATTATCAGGCTATCTTAACAAGACCGAATTAAAAGAAAAAATATCTGAAGAAGCTGCATATGTAAAGAAATCCTTTAACGATTTATTTTATGATAAAGAAAAAGGATTGTATTTTGACGGACTTGACGATGAAACAAAAAATGTTTCTGATTTTATGCCTGCAAACATAAAGGGACGGTATTTTTCAAAATATACAAATACCCTTGCTG
>CASFSH010000096.1 GCA_949297205.1 uncultured Bacillota bacterium
CAGTCAGGACGGTCACGGCAGCTCCGATGCGGCATACAGCAGTGAAACGGTAGTACGCGAATATGATTATGACGCATACGGAAATGAAATTTCATACGAAAATGATGATAACCCGTACAGGTACTGCAGTGAATACTATGATGAGGAAACGGGGCTTTATTACCTGAGAGCAAGGTATTATGACCCTGAATTGGGCAGATTTTTAACGGAAGACCCGGCTATGGACGGGGATAATTGGTATGTGTATTGCGGGAATAATCCGGTAAAATTTATTGATCCAACAGGATTGGTAGCATATGAAAAATTTGAGAGTGAAATAGAAGCAGTAAGGGATTGGTCATATAATTATTACGGGCAAAGCAAATACGTAAGATTTGAATGGGCTTCATTGATATTTTCTGCTTATGATGAAAACGGTAATTTATATTATTCATACACTTACGGAGTTGTAGAAAGTATTCCTCATACAGCAGCACCCGAAAAAGCACGGCAATTTGTGCCGGATGGGGCTACGGTTACGGCAGCAATTCATTCACATCCTGTAAGTGGTGAAGGTTCCTTTTCATTTAGTGATAATGATAGAAATTATGCTCAGAATAAATCTTTAACTGTGTATATGGTTACTGCAAATACGGATACTCTAAAATCTGTTGATGTTAGAAAGTATTATTTTGATGGTGAAGCGTGGAGTACGAGTACGGTTCTTGTAGATCAGGAATATGCGTGGTTAACTGATGAGAGAAAAGAAGAATTGTATTATAAATTTGGGGCATCATGGGAAATTCATGAAGAATCAGTTGAAAAAGAAGACGATGATAAAAAATGTCAATGTTTGATTTTGGCATGGCCATTTAATGAAAATTGGATGTGAATTTTATGTTGAAGAAAATTGTTTGTATTGTAATCTTAAATGTATGTGTAGCTGTTTTATGCAGTTCATGCTCAAAAGAGTACGATTCGTATGAATACATAGATAAAATGTATGATCTTGAACAGCATGAGGAATATCAGATAGATTTTGATACAGCAGTGGCTATCGGAGCGAATTATTTATATAGCCGGTTTGAAGTTTGGGATCTAAATAGGGAATCATATTATTTGTATGTAGATGAATATAATGATTGTTATTCTGTCGGGGTGATGCCTAAAGCGGATATTCTGGACGGATCTATTGCCATAGACATAACTAAAAATGGGAAATTTTATGGACCTCACTGGTAATGTATATAGAAAGCAGGTGTCAATTTTGAAAAAATTATTTATACTTTTTATGATATTAATACTTATATCAGCATGTTCGGAAACTGAAGATACTATGTTTATCAGCCGAGATATGTATAAATATGAAAAATTTGATAGCAATGAAGCAGAAACATGGGCACTTCTTGAAATGGAAACAAGTGAAGATAAAGCAATAATGATAGGGAATATAATATTATCACATGAAATAAATAACGATGGAGAAAATTATAAGGATTACGGTTTAAATGTGTACGAATATAAAAATTGCTATGTTTTTGAAAAATATAAAAAGGAGAAGGATGAGGATTCACAGGAAGAACCAAAAACTTATTCCGTAATTATTACAAAATACGAAATGGAGGCTTATAAATAGCGAAAAATATAATGTCAGAACGGTTGCGGTAGCTCTGATATGGCATACAGCAGTGAATACTATGATGAGGAAACGGGGCTTTATTACCTGAGGGCAAGGTACAATATATGCATGTGAAAGTAAGCAAGCAATTATTAAAAGAAATTAAATAGGTCAAAAAGAAATTGATTAATATTAGAGGTGTGATGTATAATATGAGATTGACAAATCATTCACTGTTTGTTAATCAAAATATTATCTGATACGGAATATTATAAACTGGAGGAATACTGCGGTGTGGAACGAGATTAACACTGAACAAGAGTTATTTGCCTTTCTTAAATTATATAGCAATTTTCATGATTGCTGTTTAAAAGAAATGAGGTATATAAGCGGTGCTTTTGTAAACCTGAATTCAGAAATGCATCCGATAAATGACCAAAGAAAATTATATATTGTATTTCAAGGTCAATGCGCAGATATTACATCTATAGAAATGGAATTTTCAGGTTTAATAAAATTAAATTTAATCCCTGTTGACGAAACATATACTTGTGAAATACTTGATATATCAATGTTTTTCGAAAATGGGAAAATTTACTGGGGAGATTCGGACGAATTTTTTGTACAAAGAGAATTATATGACGGTACATGGTTATGTGCGGAAAAAGTCAGATGGAGAATTGCTGATAAATGACAGTGAAACAGTTCTGTTTATCGACTTTGCAGTTTGGAACTCTTGTTTTGTAAATAGGTACAAACTGCAAAGTTTACAGAATTGTTTTGCTGTCTTTTTTCTGTAAAAAATTTTCTGACAGACAATATCAAAAATATAAAATAAAGCTGTCACTGATGTATAGTTTATATTTCAATAAGCTATTTTGTTTTTTACAATATATTTTAAAAAGAAAATAGTTATAATTTAAAAAAATCGGAATATACATATACAAAACATATTAAAGTGTCGGAAATGGTTATTAATTTACCGATGCCAAAAGAAATAAGGAGGACAAAAAAAGTGGCAGAGTATAATATTTATCAGGATATTGCCGAGAGAAGCGGCGGAGATGTATATATTGGTGTAGTAGGTCCGGTAAGAACAGGAAAATCAACATTTATAAAGAAATTTATGGATTTATTGGTAATTCCGAATATTACAGATATTTATCAGGCAGAGAGAACAAAAGACGAGCTGCCTCAATCAGCCGGCGGAAGAACTATAATGACAACCGAGCCGAAATTTATACCCAACGAAGCAATAAAAATAAATCTTGGAGATAATGCAAGCCTTAAAGTAAGAATGATTGACTGTGTTGGCTATATAGTAAACGGGTCTTTGGGATATATTGAGGAGGATTCTCCGAGAATGGTAAAAACCCCGTGGTCAGAGGAGCCAATTCCTTTTGAAGAGGCAGCAGAAATTGGGACAAAGAAGGTAATATGTGAGCATTCCACAATAGGACTTGTAGTCACAACCGACGGATCAATTTGTGAAATTGACCGTGAAGATTATATTCAGGCAGAAACAAGGGTTATAAATGAACTAAAAGAAATAAACAAACCTTTTGTAATTTTATTAAATTCAGTAAATCCGGGAAGTGAATCGGCACAGGCATTAAAAAGTGAATTGGAACAAACCCACGGTGTTCCGGTTGTTGCGGTAAATTGCGAACAATTGAATGCTCAGGACATACATACCATTATAGAAACAATTCTTTTTGAATTCCCAGTATGTGAAATCAGAGTAAAGGTGCCTGGATGGATGCAGACATTAAGTCGGGAACATTGGCTCTGTGAATCCGTATATGAGTATGTTATAAAGGCAATGCAGCCTGTAGAAAAAATAAGAGATTCAAAAGAATTTGTAAATTGTATTTCACAATGTCCGTATGTAAAAAATACTTCAATTGAAGGAATGGACTTGGGACGCGGAAATGTATATGTTTGTCTTGAACCGCAGGAAAATCTGTTTTATAAAATACTTGGTGAGATTTCAGGACTTGAAATAAGCAATGAAGAAAAACTTGTAAATGTTATAAAAGATTTGGCACAGGTAAAATCGGAATATGATAAAATATCATATGCTTTGCATGAAGTAAAAGAAAAAGGATACGGAATTGTATCTCCGATGCCTGATGAAATGACATTACAGGAACCGCAGATAGTAAAACAAGGCGGAAAATTCGGAGTGAAATTAAAAGCTTCCGCTCCGAGTATTCACCTGATAAAAGCAGAAATAGAAACAGAGGTAAGCCCAATTGTCGGAACAGAAAAACAGTCGGAAGAACTTGTACAATATCTTATGTCTGAATTTGAAAGTGATCCTTCAAAGATATGGGAATCAAATATATTCGGAAAATCGTTGTATGAACTTGTTAATGAAGGGCTGCATACGAAACTGTCAAAAATGCCTGAAGAGTCAAGAATAAAACTGAAGGATACTTTGACAAGAATAATAAATGAGGGTAGCGGTGGTTTGATTTGCATAATTTTATAAGTAAAATTGTATTATTTGTTTTTGCTGCTGTAATAATGTCGGGATGTTCATTAAGTAAAGTAAACGTGAAAATTGATGAAAAAAGTTATGAGACAGACGAGGAAATGATTTCTGTTCAGATTCCAATAATAAGCGGATTATCGGATAATGCGTTTGAAAATGAATTAAACACACAATACAGTGAAAGAATTAACGAAATGATTACTTCTTTTTCTGAGGATTCGCAGAAAACAACAAATGAAAGAAACGGGAAAAGTGTTCTTGAAATAAAACAAAACGTTATGTATAATGAAAACGGTATTTTGTCATTGGTAACCGAATGTTACAGATATACAGACGGTGTTAACGGTATATCTTCAAGAATAATTAAAAATATCAATACAGAAACAAATACGGCTCTGCTGCTTGAAGATTTGTTTTCTGATGATGAATATGTGAAAATGCTTGATGAAAGACTGGAAAAACAGTCAGAGGACGCAAAATATTCCGATCTTTGGGAAATGCCGAAAATCGGCAAAGAACAAAACGAATTTTTTTACTTTACCCCGGAGGGACTTGTGATATTTTATCCTCCTTATGAGCTGTCATACTATGCACGAGGTTTTGTGGAATTTACAATTCCTTATTCAGATTTGTACGGATATCTAAAACCAGAATACTCTTTCTTATATTGATTTAATCACAGATATTCAAAAAATTGAATGTCTGTGTTTTTTTATTGGCAAAAATCAAATTTTTTATGTAAGAGAAAGTGAAATAAACTTTTTTAAGGTAATAAATATAAAAAGTTGTTAAATATAATAAACAATATAAAAAAATTTGTACAATTTGATATAGTCATAAATAATTGACATAGATATATAAATAAAGTATAATTATAATATAATATGACGAATTATGGTATAAAAATAAAAAAAGCAGCGGAATTATATAAGGGTTACCACTGCACTACCCTACGGCATAAAAGCCTTATTTTAGATCCTTCAATGGATATTGATATACTTACACATCATTGACAATTCAACATGACAAATTTCAATAAGATAAATATACAAATCTTATTTATAAAAACAGTTTTAATGAAATGCTTTTTCGATGTATTTGCAGTATAATACTAACAGATAAATTAGACTTTATTTTCAGGAGGGAACTTATGCTTGAGTTAATAAAACCAAATTATGAGCAGCTTACCTTTAGGCG
>CASFSH010000097.1 GCA_949297205.1 uncultured Bacillota bacterium
GCCCTATACAAAACAGGGATTTTGTAATTTTGATTTCTTCACCAAAAAATTATGTGAAATATTTTCAAAATGAGCTAACTGAACTTGGAATAGAATGTTTTGCATATTCCGGAGGCTATTTTGACAGAAATGAAATTCGACTTGCAACGGCACTGTTAAAAACTATTGATAACCCATACAACGACATAGCTCTTATATCGGTAATGAGATCGGTAATAGGCGGGTTTTCGGATGATGATTTGTGCAATATAAGACTTTATTCGGAGGAATCTTTTTATGATGCTTTAAAATGCTGTGCAGAGGTAAATAATACATCATTGAAGGAAAAATGTGATAAGCTTATCAGAAATATTGACAAGTGGCGAAGATATGCCGTTTTTATGCCCAGTGACAGACTTATTTGGACATTATATAAGGAAACCGATTTGTTTTCTTTTTGTGTTTCAATGTATGGCGAAGAGGCATCCGAGAATTTGATATTATTGTTTTCAAGAGCAAAAAAATATGAAGAATCAGGATATAAAGGCTTATTTAATTTTATAAGATATATAAAAAAGCTGAAAAAACGAAATGAGGATATGTCTCAGGCTGTAATGTTCGGCGAAGCAGGAGATACAGTTAAGATTATGACAATTCATAAAAGCAAGGGCCTTGAATTTCCGGTTGTATTTTTATGCGGAACAAGCCGTGAATTTAATGAACAAGATAAAAGAGGCAGAGTCATAATAGATAAAAAAACAGGCTTCGGAATGGATAATATTAATTATGAAAAAAGCTGTTATTCCGAAACTGTTTCCAAATCAGCAGTTAAAATCAACATTTCAAAGGAAAGCATATCGGAAGAAGCAAGAAAACTGTATGTCGCACTGACGCGTGCAAAGGAAAAACTGATTGTTACATCTGTATGCGGATATAATAAGATGAATTGTGTTATTGCAAATAAGTCAAAATGGTTAAGCGCTTACTTTGATGGGGAAACAATGGATTATCATTATGTTTCAAGCGTTAATAATTTTATGGATTGGATAGCTCCCGCTGCGTTAAAAAACAATGATGATTGGTCTTATAAAGAGATTACATACAATCAAGCGGCACTTCCGTCAGAAAAGGTAAGTATTAAAGAGGATACAACGAAATCCGACAATAAAGCAATTACCATTTCGGAATTTAAATATCCATATTTACCCGAAACCACAATGAAAGTTAAAATGTCTGTTTCTGAGATAAAGAAAAAAAATGAAACAAATAATTATGATGATATTCCGGAATTGCCTCAGTTTATGCAGGAAAAAGACAGTATATCGGGTGCAAGGAGAGGTACTGCCATTCATTATATAATGCAGAAGATTGATCCGGGAAATGGATATGACGTTGAAAGTGTTAAAAAATTTATATATTTGCTTGAACAGAAAGAGGAGTTGACAAAAGAAGAAGCTGAGTCGGTAGATCCGTCTATTATTACCGAATTTTATAATTCGGAAATCGGACAGCGTATTTTAAAAAGTGACAAAGTATTCAGAGAAGCACCGTTTGAAATCGAAGTTCCGATATGTGAGATATGTGATTCCGATTCAAAGGACAATATACTTGTACAGGGTGTAATAGATTGTTATTTTTATGAGGGTGATGAAGTTATAATTGTTGATTATAAATCTGATCGTTGTAAAAATATTGTTGAAATTGAACAAAAATATGCGGTGCAAATGAAGTTTTATGGTAGGGCAATAGAGAAAATTTGCAAAAAGGTTGTCAAAAATAAATATATATATTCATTTTTTAAGAGAAATGTGATAGAATACTAAAAGGTCTATTCAGGAGAGTTCATTGGAGGCGTTAAATTTGAGCAGTGAAAATAATTACAGAAAAAATCCGAACGGCAATGATGAAATGGAAAACAATAATTCATTGCATAGTTCATTAAATATAAAAGAAACAACATCAGAAAACCGTACTTTAGAGAGACATACGGCTCATTCGGGACATTCATCCGACAAAAGGCATTCAGGCCATTCATCTCACCGAAGTTCAAGCCATGGAAGTCACGATTCACATCATCATCATAGCCACAGTTCAAAATATAATCTGTTTATAGGAGAAAATTTCAATGATGATAAATATGATCATTCTGCAGAAATGGAAAGAAAAGGACAGAATGTAATATACAAATATGTTCATAAGCAAAAAATATCTGATATGATCAGAAGATCAATATTTTGTTTACTATTATTATCTCTTTTGATTTTTCTGATTTATTCAATAGTAAATACAGATTCTGAAAAACAAAATAACGGAATATTTAATCATGATAATGAGGATAAAGATACAATTGAAGAATTACAGGATAAGATATATGATATGGAGGATTACATTTACGAACTTGAAAATAGATTGTCACAGTATGAGCAAATCGAGCATAGATCATTTTAATTCTTTAGTTAATGAATATAGATAAATATGTAAAATTTTATAAGATACAGTTGCCGTATGACAGCTGTATTTTTTTATTATATGTAATTTAAACTCCACCCGTTCGGCATGATTTATGTAATTAAGAGCATATAAGGCTTTTTTGTTATTTTGTGATAACTTTAACCCTGTATGCTCTTTGCCAATTGTATAATTTCAATTATAAAGTTTTTATGAAGATTAAACCGTTAAAATACCGTCTTCCGATTCGATAAGCATCAGAATTTGTTCTTCTGCGCCTGTCTGAACATTAATATATATTAAAAAGTTTCTGCCGTTGTGATTTCCTTTGAATTCATAACATAATACTTCCTGTTTGTTATCTTTGGGTATCAGGGCGACAGCAGTTGAATCAATACTCAGATGAGGATTAACACGTTCTTGTGCTTCCATAAGAGTAAGAGTTCTTTCAGCAAAATCACGGTGTTTGTGGTTCATTATATATCCGTTTGCTTCGAAACCGAGTATTTCGCCGTTATCGAGAGCAACTTTGACTTTTATCAAATCGGAATAACAAATTACATCACCCTGTTCATATGCAAAGTTAATTGATGCAACACAATCACTCTTATCATAATAGCTTTCCTTTAAAGAGGAATATCCGCGGCTGTACAGGAAATCTTTTGCTGCGGATACCGCATCTTCAAAAGTTATATTTTCCGAATTAACAGTTCTTGTATCAAGAAAATATAAAGGGAATCCGCCTTGTTTTGTCATACTTATATAAACATCTCTGTCATCATATGAGGCAGTGTAAGAATAGGTGTTTATTGCTGTGTTCTGAGTTTCGCCTGTGTATGAAAGATTCTGGCCTGCAGAACCTAAAAATTCTTTTGCTTTTGCAAGCCCTTCATCACTTGTGATAGTTTCCTGATTTTCCAGCATTACCGGCTTAATATTTTGAATATGCTCCGAAAATGGTCCGTCATAAATTAGAGAGGGATATTCCTGAAATTCTTTTTCTACCGATTCAAAGTCTGATAAAATATCGCCGCCTGCTGCTGAAACCGCATTGTCAAGATACTTGTTTGCATTGCGGCTTACAGTTCCGAAACTGATTTTACCGTCATATATATCCTGCTGCATGGCGATTAAAGAATTGTTGAGATTGGTAGCGTATGTGCTAAGCTCGGAAAGTGTGTTATATTCTTCATCGCTGATAGTTTTGTTATTAATTACGTTTTGACTCAACATATAGGTAAAGTCACCTATTTGGGATAAAAATTTTTCTGTATTTTCAAGCTGAACTTCTGAAATGGGCAGTTGACCCAAACATGCTTTGGCGGCGGTAGTTTGTCTGAATAATTCGGATGAAATTGTACTTAACTGAGAGGC
>CASFSH010000098.1 GCA_949297205.1 uncultured Bacillota bacterium
AGCGATTATACAAGAGAGGCGCAAAAACCTGCAAAGGCAAGCTTTGTAAGTGTTATTGTATACGGACTTGCAAGCTGTTGGATGTATATTATAGGAATGGGTGCGGCAATAATGACCGGAACAACAGATATAGCTGATGTTATGACAAGGGCAGGATTAGGAGTTGCCGGTTTATTTATAATAGTTCTTTCAACAACAACTACAACATTTCTTGATGCATACTCGGCAGGTGTTTCCAGTGAAGCTCTTTCACATAAAATAAATGCAAAATGGGTTGCTGTTGCTGTAACAATAATTGGTGTTTTGTGTTCAATTCTTTTCCCTATAACTGATATAACAGATTTTCTTTATCTTATAGGTTCTGTATTTGCACCTATGATTGCAATACAAATAGCAGATTTCTTTATTTTAAAGAGTAATCATGATAATAAAAGATTTTGTGTTTCAAATTTGGTTATATGGGCAGTGGGATTTGTAATATACCGCTTTATGATGAATGTGGATTTTGTTCTTGGAAATACTTTACCTGCTATGGTAATCATAATAGCTATATGTGTAGTATACAGAAAAATAGTAGAAAGTATAAATAAATGATATAACAAAATTATATAAAACAAGAAAATACCCCTTTTCCGGTTGAGCCGACCTCGCAAAAAAGTCTAACTTTTGGAGGTCGGTTCACATCTTTCCCCTTTTTATTTTTGATCAAAACAGTATGCATTTAATTTTAAATAATCCTTGTTAATTGCTTTCTATAATATTACAGAGATAATCAACAGCAATTTTAATGTCTTTTTCGGGATTTTCGCCAACTTCTCTTTCTATGGTAAGATAACCTTTATATCCTATATCTTCAAGAGCTTTGAGATAATTTGTGAAATTTACATTGCCTGTTCCTAGGGGGACTTCTTCAAAATATTTTATTCCGAAATATTCTTCCGGAACAGGATGAACAGATCTGTATATAAATTCAGGATTTGATTCATGAAGTTTTACACCGTCTTTTGCATGAGTATGTACAATGTAATCCTTTAAATTGTATACTGCCTGTACGGGATCATCTCCCGTTACCATAACAAGGTTTGCAGGATCAAGATTTACGGCAACACCTTTTGAATTCAAAGAATCCAAAAAATTTTTTAATGTTGCTGAAGTTTCCGGACCTGTTTCTATAGCAAAATGAGAACCTAAACTGTCAGCATATCGTGATAGTTCAAAACATGCTTCCTGCATAATTTTATATCTGTCATGGTTTGGATCGGCAGGAACAACGCCGATATGTGTTGTAACAACATCACATTCAAGTTCTTTTGCAAGTTCCATTATTATTTTAGATTTTTCAATCAAACCGGGATTTTTTTCGGGATCAATAAAACCCATTCCAAGATCTCCGCAAATTGCTGAGAAAACAAGGCCATTATCCTTTACTAAATTTAAGAGTTCTCGTCTTTTTGATGGGGTTAAATTTTCCGGAGCATTTGTACCGCTGGTTGAATACATTTGAATACCCTGTGCACCCAATTCGGCCGCTTTTTTTATTGCAGAGGGAGTATCAAGGTTTTTTAGGGAATCAATCATTACACCAATAGGAAATTTATACATTAAATCACGTCCTTAGTCTTTTTTATATATAATACAAAAAACAAATAGAATTGTCAATAAAAAATATTGCCTGATAATAATAATATATTGCTGATATAAAAATTAGGCAATTTTATTTTATTAATAGGCAATTTGAGACATTGACTTTTCATGAAAAATAGTATAGAATATAATATAGGAATTTATGTGGTAAATTGTGGTATTTATATTTTTCATCCATTGTTTTTCAATTTGTATTCAGTTGGAGAGAAACCTGTTTCACGCTTGAATACAAAGGAAAAGTATGCCTGTGAGCTAAAACCGAGTTTTTCGGAAATTTCTGTTGTACTAATATTGTTTTTTAACATTTGAGCGGCAGTATTTATTTTCATAGTAAGAAAATATTTATGAATACTTATTCCTGAATACTTTGTAAATATTCTTTTTAAACCGGTTTGGCTTATACTGCAGTTTTCTGCAATATCTTTTATGACAGACATGGTATTTATATTACTGTACATATAGTTAACGGCGTCGGAAAATATTTTTGCATCTCCTGTTTTGGTTGCAGGAGAAACCGTACTATTGTTTGACAGGGATAAAAACAGTTGATAAAGATATGTTACAACCATTTGTGAATATGAAGATGAGCTGTTAAATTTTTTTATATACATTGAATAGTCTGTAAAATCGGCGTCGTGAATTGTATTATTTCTCATAAATTTTAAAAGCAATGAAATAATATTTAACTGTTCATCATTAAGAGAAAATACTTTATTTTCAAAAAAAGATGATAATTCCCCTTGCATA
Source organism: uncultured Bacillota bacterium (assembly GCA_949297205.1). GTDB lineage: Bacteria > Bacillota > Clostridia > UBA1381 > UBA1381 > RGIG1988. The sequence goes on from CASFSH010000098.1 coordinate 2,392, forward strand.
GAAAATGAAAAAATTAATAAATGGGCGCCTTTGGGACTGTCGATTTGAAATTTATGCAGTTCCAGTGGTTTATGAAATATAATTTCATTTGTCCCCATATGATATACTCTTTCATCGCCTGAAACACATGCATTTCCATTGATAATATACATACATTCCCAGAAGTTATGTGATTCTCCGGGGAAAAAATAATTGTAATTATAATGTGTTTCGAAAAATGAATACATTTCATTTATTTTTATTGATTCATTTATTTTGTATGACTGCCACATTAAAAAAACTCCTTTGGCCCAAAATCGTATAAAAATATACCTTATATTGTATTGATATATGCTTTTGGCTGTGTTATAATTATACCATAATGATAAGTATGTGTAAAGATAAAATTAAAATTTACTTTATATAATGGAAAGGATGTTTTATAATTATGGACAAAATCAAAATAGGATTTATAGGATTGGGATGCAGGGGAGCGGCTCTTTTAAAGGATATTGTGCTGCCTCATGAAGAAGTTGAGGTAAATGCAGTGTGTGATGTATATGATGACCGTACGGCAGATGCAGTAAAAATGGTTGAAGAAAGCGGCAGAAAGACTCCGGCGGGATATTCTGATTATAAAGATGTAATTGAAGATAATAATGTAAATACAATTGTAATAGCGACTGCATGGGAAAGCCATATTGATATTGCAGTGGCTGCTATGAAAGCAAAAAAAGCTGTTGCAATGGAAGTTGGAGGAGCATATTCCGTTCATGATTGTTGGAGATTGGTAAAAACATATGAAAAAACAAAGACACCGTTTATGTTTCTTGAAAACTGCTGTTTCGGCAGGAGAGAAATGATGGTACTTAATATGGTAAAAAAAGGGCTATTCGGAGAAATTGTGCATTGTGAAGGCGGATATAAGCATGATTTGAGAAAAGAGATTACATTTGGAAAAGAGAACAGACATTATCGTTTGAGAAATTATTTATCAAGAAATTGCGAAAATTATCCCACACATGAACTTGGACCTATTGCAAAGGTTCTTGATATAAACCATGGTAACAGAATGTTGTCGCTAACATCTACCGCTTCAAAATCAGCCGGATTGCATGAGTATATTTTAAAAAACAAGAATGATGATGAATGTTTAAAAAATGCGGCATTTAAACAGGGTGATATAGTTACAACGGTTATAAAGTGTGCAAGAGGAGAAACAATTGTTCTTTCATTGGATACAACACTGCCGAGATATTATTCAAGAAACTTTACCGTTAGAGGCACAAAAGGGATGTATGAAGAGGTTACGGATTCTGTTTTTTTGGATAGAAAAGAAGACATTGAGCATGATTTTGATTGGAGAGCAAAATGTGTCAATAATGCAGTGAACTATGAAAAGGATTATGAACACCCTGTCTGGAAAAAATATATAGAATCGGGTGTGCAGGGAAGTCATGACGGTATGGATTGGTTGGAATTCAGTACTTTTTTTGATTGTTTATCCAATGATAAACCTATGCCGGTTGATGTTTATGATGCAGCAAGTTGGATGGTTATAACAGCATTGTCCGAAGCATCTATAGCAAAAGGCGGAGCTCCTGTTGATATACCTGATTTTACCAATGGAAAATGGGTTATGGATATTGTTAAATAATAAAAGAATTTTTATGTTTGTGACTTATACGTTTGTTGTGTATTATAATAATATGACGTTAATTATAAAAAAATTTAAGGACAGAGTCATCTGTTTATTTAAGAGAGGTTTATAGAATGAATGCTGATTTAGTTGTTATGGCCGCCGGAATGGGAAGCCGTTACGGAGGATTGAAGCAGGCGGCGCCTATGGGGCCAGATGGTGAAATGATTATTGATTATTCTGTGTTTGATGCAAAAAAAGCAGGATTTTCAAAGGCTGTATTTGTTATCCGCAAGGATATTGAAAGTGATTTCAGAGAAGCCTGCGGGAAACGTATTGAAAAGATAATAGATACATATTATGTATTTCAGGAAAAAGATAATTTGCCCGATAAATTTAAACTTCCGGAAGGAAGAGTTAAACCGTGGGGGACAGGACACGCAGTTTTGTGTGCAGAAAAGGTTGTTAAAAATCCGTTTTTGGTAATAAATGCAGATGATTTTTACGGACAGACAGTATATAAAAAGATGTTTGAATATCTTTCGGAAAATAACGGTATGTGCATGGCAGGGTATAAACTGGGGAATACATTATCCAGTAACGGAACAGTATCAAGGGGTATATGTACGGTTGAAAACGGATTTTTGAGAGAAATTCACGAATACACCGATATACCGTATGATACAGATATTCCTCATGATACAATTGTTTCAATGAATATGTGGGGACTCGATACCGGAATATTTGATTATCTTAAAAACAAATTTGAGATTTTTCTGCAAGATAATATAAATGATCCGAAAAAGGAATTTTTCCTCCCGGAGGTTATCAACAGCCGTATAATTGAAAAAAATCTAACGGTTCGGGTTCTTGAAACAGATGAACAATGGTATGGTGTAACATATCCTGAGGATACGGAGTCGGTAAAAAATTCTATAAATAATTTAGTTCAGAAAGGTATATATAAAGGTATTAAGGAATGAATAATCAGATAGATTTAAATAAGATATTAAAACAGTTCAATATAGAAACCAATATTGAAAATTACGGTAATGGTCATATAAATGATACATATTTAACTCAGACAAAGAATTATATTTTACAGCGTATAAATACAAATATATTTAAGAATCCCGCTGAATTGATGGATAATATAGAAAATGTAACAGAATTTTTAAGGAAAAAAATAGCAGAGAATAGGGGAGATCCGGACAGGGAAACTTTGTCAGTAATTAAAACGGAATCCGGTAAAAATTACTATAAATATGATGATGACAATTATTTCAGAGTGTATAAGTATATACAGGATACTTACACAATTGAAAGTATTAAAGATCCTCATGATATGTATAATGCAGGGGCAGGGTTTGGTAAATTTCAGGCACTTCTGAATGATTTCCCGGCTTCTCAGCTTCATGAAACAATAACGGATTTTCATAATACTCCTAAACGTGTGGAAGCCTTTAAAAAAGCTGTAGAGGAAGATATTATGGGCAGAGCCTCATCAGTTCAGGCTGAAATTGACTTTGTACTTTCAAGAAGCAATATTGCTGACGTTGTTGTGAACGACATGAAGAACGGACGTATTCCGGTACGTGTAACACACAATGATACAAAAATAAATAATATTTTATTTGATAATGAAACGGGAAAAGCTGTTTGTGTTATTGATCTTGATACGGTTATGCCCGGAAGTATGCTGTATGATTTCGGAGATGCATTAAGAATAGGTGCTTCAACGGCAGCAGAAGATGAAACAAACCTTAATACGGTTAATTTTAATATTGAAAACTTTATGTATTTTACAAAAGGGTATGCACAGGAAATGGCGCAGTATTTGACCGAAAGAGAAGTTGAATTGCTGGCTTTTTCTGCAAAACTGCTCACATATGAGTGCGGTATGAGATTTCTCACTGATTATTTACAGGGGGATACATATTTTAAAATTCACAGAGAGGGACATAACCTTGACCGTGCAAGAAATCAATTTAAACTTGTGTCGGATATAGAGACAAAAGAAGAGGTTATGGAAAATATTGCAAAGGATATGATATTATGCGTTTAATTTTATGCGAAAACTATGAAGAATTATCAGAACAGGCCGCAAAACTGGTTGCAAGTCAGATAATTTTAAAACCTGACAGTGTTCTGGGTCTTGCAACAGGACAAACGCCTGTCGGTATTTATCAGAATCTTGTTAAAATGAATAAAGCCGGAGAAATTGATTTTTCCAATATTGTTACATTTAATCTTGACGAATACTATCCGATACAAAATAATAATGATCAGAGCTATCATTATTTTATGCAGGAAAATTTATTTAAAAAGGTAAATATAAATCCGAAAAATACTCATATTCCCGACGGTGAGGCAGCAGATCCTGAAGAAGAATGTATAAAATATGAGGAAGAAATTAAGAAATACGGCGGTATAGATCTTCAGATTTTAGGTATAGGACAGAATGGACATATAGGTTTTAATGAACCGGATGTAAGCTTATATACGGAAACACATTTGACAGACCTTACAAGAAGCACAATAGAAGCAAATGCAAGATTTTTTAATGATGAAAATGAAGTACCTAAGCAAGCACTTACTATGGGTATAGCAACAATACTAAAATCGAAAAAAATTATTCTTCTTGCAAGCGGTGCAAATAAAAGCCGTGTTGTATCGGAACTGTTAAACGGAGATATTAATACCTCAATTCCTGCAACAATGCTGAAGGTTCATCCTGATGTTGTGCTTATCTGTGATAAAGACGCATATTCCGGTATACGTCTTGGTATAGACATCGGCGGTACAAGTGTGAAATTCGCTGTTTTAGAGGATAATAAACTTATATATAAAAGCAGTATACCGACAAATAAAGAATCCATGGACATCTTTGTTAAAGAAATTGTTGTTGAATGTTATAAGATAAAAAATAATTATTCATATAAGGCAATTGGTGTAGGAACACCCGGACGTATCAGTGACGGTTTGGTAACGGCAGCAAATTTACCTTTTAAAAACACACATCTTGCAAAGGAACTGAAAAAATATATTGATCTTCCTGTTAATGTGGATAATGATGCAAACTGTGCAGCTTTGGGAGAATTTGAATTTGGCGTTGGCAAAGATATGGATAATATTATAATGGTAACTCTCGGTACAGGTGTTGGGGGAGGTATTATTATTGATGGAAGAATATGTCATGGCAGGTACAGTATGGGTGAAATCGGACATATTATAGTACAAAGCAAGGGAGGTTTGCCATGTCCCTGTGGTCAGACCGGTTGTTGGGAACAATACGCTTCGGTTACTGCATTAATACGTGAAGGTGAGAAGGCCTGCCTTGAAAATAAAGACAGTTTGTTATATGATTTATACCTGAAGAATAATAATAAACTTGATGGGAAATTGATTTTTGATGCTTTGGAACAAAACTGTGAGACTGCTCAAAAGGTATTTGATGAATATATAGAATGGCTTGTGATAGGTTTAAAAAACCTTATAAATATATTCGGCCCGGATGCAATTATTCTTGCAGGCGGAATAACTCAAAGAGGAAGTATATTAATAGATGCTGTAAGAAATGCTCTGGATACCCCGGTGAAAATTGAAATATCAAAGCTTCAGAATGATGCAGGAGCTCTCGGTGCCGCAATGCTGTAAGAAGGGAATAATTATATATGAAATCTGTTTTTAAAAATGGTAATTTATTTGGTGAGATTATTGATATAGAATGTACTGACGGAAAGATAACCGATATCGGCAAAATATCAGATGACGGTGTTGACCTTAAGGGTTTGAAAATATTTCCCGGACTTGTTGACATACATTGCCATGGATGCATTGGATACGATACAATGGATGGCAATCACCTGAAAGAAATGTCGGAATATCTTGCCGCAAACGGTACAACATCTTGGCTGCCGACGACTATGACTATGAGTATGGAGGATATATCCTCAGTTGTCAATATTGATATACCGGATAATATCGGTGCAAATATTCTCGGATTTCATATGGAGGGTCCTTATATTTCTCCAAAATATAAGGGAGCACAGAATGAAAAATATATAAAATCCCCTTCAATTGATGAATTTAAAGAATTAAAGAATATAAAAATAGTTACTGTTGCACCGGAGATAGAGAATGCTGTTGAATTTATTAAAAATTGTGAAGCAATAGTATCATTAGGGCACACTGACAGCGATTATGAATGCGGTATAATGGCAATTGAAAATGGTGCAGAGTGTTTAACTCATACGTTTAATGCAATGCCGCCGCTTCATCACAGAAGCCCGGGATTGATAGGAGCAGCAATTGAAAAGCAGATATATGTACAGGTCATATGCGATGGGTTACATATTCATAAAAGTATTATAAAAATGCTGTATAAAACATTCGGCCCTGATAAAATGATATTAATCAGTGATTCAATGTGTGCAAACGGACTGGCAGATGGAAAATATATATTTGGCGGACAGGATATAGTTGTAAAAAATTCTCAGGCAAGAACTCTTAACGGTGCCCTTGCGGGAAGTACATCAACTTTATTTTACTGTGTAAAAAAAACTATTGAATTTGGTATTCCTGAAAAAGATGCATTTAAAATGGCATCTGAAACACCTGCAAAAATGCTCGAAGTAAAAAAAGGTAAGGCAGAAAAGGGATATGACGGAGATTTCATTGTTACCGATGATAAATATAATATAAAAACAGTAATAGTAAACGGTAAAAATTTTATTAGTTAAGTGATAAAAATATTATTTTGAATTTTTACAACAGG
>CASFSH010000099.1 GCA_949297205.1 uncultured Bacillota bacterium
CTGCCGTTTTTACTCTTATTTTTTATTTATTGTCCGGTACTATTATTACAAGTCTCGGTATAAAACTCATAACGGAAATCACAGAGTTTATGAAATATATACCAACAGTATTCAATAATATTATTTTACCTATGATTTCCGATTTGATGAATAATATCGAAAATATGCTCTTACCCATCAATTCAAATCTTGCAACAATAATTGATGATATGGGCAATAGTTTTATATCCAATGCAGGGGACTTTATCGCCGATTTTTCCACCGGTGCCATAAAAATTATTGCAAACGGGGCAGCAGGAATTCCCGGAATTATAGTATCAATAATTTTAACGCTTATATCCTCATTTTATTTTGCTGCTGATTATGAGAAAATAATAGAATTTGCCAAAAGAATAATTCCCGCAAAAAAGCAAAGTATCATAATAAATGGCTTTAAATACACAAAATCCGCAATTACCGCATTTATCAAATCTTATTCCATACTGTTTGTTTTGACTTTTGTTGAGTTAAGTATCGGATTTTTAATTTTAGATATACCTTATGCCGTCCTTATTTCTCTTGCAATTGCAATATTTGACTTACTTCCTGTACTGGGTACAGGCGGTATTCTTCTCCCATGGGCAGTAATTTTGCTGTTTATGAAAAATATTCCTCTTGCAATCGGCATACTGATATTATATATCATAATAACCGTTGTAAGGAATTCACTTGAATCAAGGATTGTCGGTACACATATAGGACTTCATCCTTTAGCGACTTTAATTGTAATGATACTGGGATTAAAATTAATGGGATTGGTTGGCATGCTATTATTTCCCATTCTTCTTGTTGCCGTTGTAAATATGAAGAAAGCCGGTGTGGAAAATATAAAATAAAAAAATTCTGTAACCATTTTGTCGGTAAACTTTTCTTTGCTGTATCTTAACCGCATATGATGTTATAATATCTTTTATAGCGAAACTTCCTATGAAGGAGAAAGGATTATGAATTTTTTTGACGTATTAACTCTTATCGGCGGATTATGTTTGTTTTTATTCGGTATGAATGTTATGGGCGATGCCCTTGAACGCAGGGCAGGAAACAAACTCAGCGCTATTATAGGCAAACTTACCACCAACAAATTTGCAGGATTCCTGACCGGTCTCGGTGTTACTGCCGTTATACAAAGTTCATCGGCAACAACAGTTATGGTTGTTGGGTTTGTAAACTCAGGTCTTATGACTCTGAAGCAATCTATCGGTGTAATAATGGGAGCAAATATAGGAACCACTGTAACAGCCTGGATTCTTAGTCTTGGAGGAATACAGAGCAATAATTTTATTATTCAATTATTTAAGCCCATGTCCTTTACCCCGGTGCTTGCATTAGTCGGAATAATTTTTACTATGTTTGCTAAAACCACAAAAAGAAAAGATACAGGAACAATTCTTCTTGGCTTTGCAGTTCTTATGTTTGGCATGGAAATCATGTCGGGAGCGGTTTCACCTCTTAGTAATGAGCCAAAATTCCAGCAGCTTTTTACAATGTTCTCAAATCCTATTATGGGTGTTATTGCCGGTGCTGTACTTACTGCTATTATCCAATCAAGCTCTGCATCTGTGGGTATACTTCAAGCACTGACAGTAACCGGTAAAGTTACATACGGCGCAGCCTTCCCTATTATCATGGGTCAAAATATCGGTACATGTATAACTGCAATACTATCATCTTTCGGTACTAACAAAAATGCGAAAAGAGTGGCTCTTGCGCACCTCTGTTTCAATATTATCGGCACAGTGATACTTTTAATTGTTCTCTACATTGTCAGGGGTTTTTTTGCTCCGGCAATCTTAACCCGTTCTGCAACTCATTTCGGTATTGCCGTATCTCACAGTGCATTTAATATCATTTGTACAATTTTATTATTTCCTATGTCAAACTACTTGGAAAAATTAGTATGCAAAATTGTACCCGATAACAATAAAAAGGACGAAATATGTGAACTGGACGAAAGACTTCTTTCAACTCCCGCCGTTGCACTTTCCACCTGCCGTAAATATGCAGTTGATATGGCAAAGACTTCCATTCGTGCTATAAAAGGCGGTATATATGTTCTCTTTGACTATAAACCAGCATTAGCTGAAGAAATAAGAGAACTTGAAGAAAAAACCGACCATTATGAAGATATTATAGGTAACTATCTTGTTAAATTATCTTCACATCAAATAAACGAAGATGAAAGTGCAGAAGCGGCAAAACTTCTGAGAGTTATAGGAGATTTCGAAAGAATTTCAGATCATGGTGTAAATCTTCTTGAGTCAGCTGAAGAATTACGTGATAAAAAAATTGTATTTTCAGATTCAGCAAAAGCTGAGCTTACCGTACTAACAAATGCAGTAAATGAAATTTGTTCTCTTGCTTTAAAAACATTTGATGAAAATAATATGAATTCTGCTTACGATATTGAACCTTTGGAAGAAATCATTGACAGATTAAAAGAAAAGCTTCGTGCTAATCATATTTTAAGACTCCAAACAGGAGATTGCAGCATTGAAGCCGGATTTGTATGGTCTGATCTTTTAGCAAATCTTGAAAGAGTATCGGATCACTGTTCAAATATTGCCGGCTGCATTATAGAAACTTCTCATCATACTCTGAACATGCACGAAAGCCTTCGTATCATTAAATCGGAAAGTTCATATTTTAAAAAGAAATATTCGGCATATCACGATAAATATGCTTTGCCAAAAACACAGTAATAATATATAAAAAGAATAATATATAATATAAATTATATTATAAAATAATACTATAAAATACATATTTAGGAGGAATTTTTAATGGACGACAGTATAGGGTGGCAGATAATTTTACAGGTTTTTCTTATTGCACTGAATGCAATTTTTGCCTGCGCAGAAATAGCGGTTATTTCAACAAATGATAACAAACTCGAAAAATTAGCTCAGGATGGTGATAAAAGAGCAAACCGGCTGTTAAAACTCACACAGCAACCGGCAAGATTTTTAGCAACCATACAAGTGGCAATTACTCTTTCAGGCTTTCTTGCAAGTGCTTTTGCCGCAGATAACTTTTCGGATATCTTAGTTGATGCAATGGTAAAAACAGGTATACCAATCCCGTTGCCTACCCTGGATACAATTGCCGTAATTTTAATTACATTGATACTTTCATTTTTCACTCTTGTACTTGGAGAACTTGTTCCTAAACGGCTTGCAATGAGGAAGTCAGAAGAGATTGCACTGTCAATTTCAAAACTCGTATTTGTAATTTCAAAACTTTTTGCCCCCATTGTATGGCTTTTAACGGTTTCCACAAATGCTGTTTTAAGGCTTTTGGGTATTGATCCGGACAGTGATGATGATGAAATCAGCGAAGAAGAAATACGTATGATGGCAGATGCCGGAAGTGAAAAAGGAATAATAGATGAAGAAGAAAATAAAATTATCCAAAACGTTTTTGAGTTTGATGACATAACAGTGGGCGAAATTGCCACTCACAGAACTGAAGTAGACTTTCTTTACACAGATGATGATATCGAAGATTGGAAGTCATTAATTAACAAATCAAATCACACTTACTATCCATTATGTGAAGACACGGCGGATAATATTATCGGTGTTCTTGATTCCAGGATTTTTTACAGACTTGAAGACATGAGTCGTGACAACATATTGAAAAATGCAGTTAAAAAGGCTTTTATCATTCCTGAAAATATTGGTGCAGATGTACTTTTAAGAAGAATGAGAGAAACGCGTGAGCATTTTGCCGTTGTATGTGATGAATTTGGCGGTACAGTCGGTATTATTACACTGACTGATCTGATAGAAAAATTAATAGGTGATCTTACCGAAGAATCTGAAAATGATATTCAAGAAAAAAATGGTTATGTTACTGTTTCCGGCGGTTGTGATTTTGATAAATTTGAAAAATATTTTGATATTGATCTTGATGCAGATTCCGCAACAATCAGCGGATGGATAACGGAACAACTGAATAAAATACCTCAGCAGGGCGATATACTTGAATACGAAAATCTGAAAATAACCGTTATTAAAACGGATGATAAAAAAATTCTTGAAATTACGGTTGAAAAATCCTAAAAATTAACATATTTTAAAAAAATGCTGTTGCAAAATTTAAAAATTTTGCAACAGCTTACTTAAACAAATTCTGTCATCTAAAAGAGATAACTGTCTGTAAATTTTTTAAATAATTTTATAAAAACAGTTTAAAATCAAGCATAGTCGTATAGCTTCCTTCCGGGCTTTTCTCAATAATTCTAAAATTACATGTCATCGAATTTATTTCCACCCTTGCATCGGCATTTAACAATACATATTCATCATCTATTTCTTCCTCAGGATTAAATACTACAGATACCATCCAACTATTATCATGATATACATCGTCATACTCCCCATAATCAATACGATATGATGAATTTTCATTAACTTTATCCTTGTAATATTCAGAAATAATTGCCTTTCCGATTGCCAAAGCGGTTTCGGGTTCTTTAATAATATTATCCTCCTTTTTACGTGACATAAATAATATTCTCTTATTATCATCAAA
>CASFSH010000100.1 GCA_949297205.1 uncultured Bacillota bacterium
GGAGTCTGTTTTAAAACGCACACGTCCGCCGCTTGTATGACTGTTTAACATTGCCACACTTTCACTTGTATCTTTTGCTGTTTTACGCGGTATTCTGATAAATTCGGTTTCATTCTCAGGTTTGAATATTCCATAAAGTCTGAACGGACTTTCTTCAATATCGTATATTTTTATATTATCTTTTTGTATTTGCTGTGATTGAAAGTTTTTGTCAATTTCGGATATACTTTTCATTTTTTTATACCACTCCTTGAAAATTAAAAAATTTACATAATTATAGCATAGGAAAATTTCAAAGTCAATGCAATATATCTATATTTTGTTAAATAATTTGACAAAATAAAGATGAAAAGGTATAATATAGATACAATAAAGAATAAAAGGTGATTTAATGTCGGAATTTATAAGAACCGAAATGTTAATAGGAAAAGAGGCACTTGAAAAATTCAGAAAATCATCGGTTGCAATTTTCGGAATCGGAGGAGTGGGATCATATGTATGTGAAGCGGCGGCACGCAGCGGCATAGGCAGCATAACTTTGATAGATAACGATGTTGTGTCCGAATCGAATATTAACAGGCAGCTTATTGCACTTCATTCAACTATAGGGTGTTATAAAACAGAAGCTGCAAAAAGACGAATAGAGGATATAAATCCTGAATGTCAGGTTAAGGCGGTTAACGCTTTTTATTCTTATGAAAATGCACAAATAATAAATTTTTCGGAATATGACTATATTATAGATGCCATAGATACCGTAACATCAAAGCTGTGTCTTATAGAAAATGCATATAAAGTTGGTATTCCGATAATCAGTTCAATGGGAACAGGAAATAAGTTAGACCCAATGCGTTTTAGAATATCAGATATATCAAAGACATCTGTATGCCCTCTTGCACGTGTAATGCGCAGGGAATTAAAAAACAGGGGAATAACAAAATTAAAGGTTTTGTGGTCTGATGAAGTTCCGAAGAAACCGTTGTTTGAAGGTGAAATAAATTCATCACGAAGGCAGACGCCGGCAAGTGTTGCATTTGTTCCGTCCGTTGCGGGACTGCTGATTGCAAAAGAAATGATAACGGATTTGATAAAATAATTTTACGAAAGGATTTCAAAAATGGAAAATTTAATAGTCGGACAGTCAGGAGGACCTACGGTTGCAATCAACTCTTCTTTGGCAGGAGTTGTAAAAAAAGCAATAGAATCTGAAAAAATAGAAAAAATATTCGGTATGATAAACGGAATAGACGGATTTATAAAAGAAGAAATCGTAGACTTATCGCGTTTTAAGTCACAAGAACGCCTGAATCTTTTAAAGCAGACCCCGTCATCGTTTTTGGGCTCATGCCGAAGAAAGTTGCCCGATATTGAAGAAAATGAAGAAATTTACAAAAATATTTTTAATTTGTTTAAAAAATATAATATAGGTTATTTTGTTTATATCGGCGGAAACGATTCAATGGATACGGTAAAAAAACTTTCGCTGTATGCAAAAGAAAAAAACTTAGATGTAAAAATTGCAGGTATTCCGAAAACAATAGATAATGATTTAGCTCTTACCGATCATACTCCGGGATACGGCTCTGCCGCAAAATTTGTGGCAAATTCAATAAGACAGCTTGCAATGGATACCTCTGTGTATAATATGAAGTCAATTGTTGTTACCGAAATAATGGGACGAAATGCCGGTTGGCTTACTGCAAGTGCAGCATTGGCAAATTGCGATAAAATAACACCTGTTGATATTATTTTACTTCCTGAAGTTGTTTTTGATAAAGATAAGTTTATTGATAGGGTAAAAGAGGTTATAAAAACAAAGAATTCAAGTATTATTGCCGTATCTGAGGGGATAAAGGATAAGAACGGTAAATATATAGGAGAATCGGCAGCCGCTCTTATGGAGGACGGATTCAGTCATGCTGCATTGGGCGGAGTCGGAAAAATTATAGAGCACATAATAAAAGAAAACATTTCAATAAAGACAAGAAGTATAGAATTCAGCACAATGCAAAGATGTTCTGCACAGAATATTTCTCTTTGTGATTATGAAGAAGCATTTAAGGTGGGTTTTGAGGGAACAGAGTATATGCTTGACGGAAATACGGGCTTTATGGCAGGTTTTTCAAGAATATCGGATAATCCATACAGAATAAAAACGATATTTGAGGATGTATGCAAGATTGCAAATATTGAAAAACTCGTTCCCGACTTCATGATAGGAGAGGACGGAATGAGCGTTACAGATAAATTTATTGAATACGGACGTCCTTTAATTGAAGGAGAACCGGATTTGATTTATAAAGAAGGAATAATAGATTTTGAAATTCGATAAAAAATACGGACTGCCGCAAAAATCAGAGAGACTGCGGCAGTCCCTTTATATTTTTGTGTATTGGCGGATTTTATTACCTTTCACAATGTATGATTTTTTTGCTAATTTCATCATGGGTAAATCATTCAAAGAATCGGAATAAAAGTTATCTATAACAGCATCCGGAAAAAATTTTTTAAAAAGACTGACTTTGTTTTCTCCGTAGCAAAGATATTTGATTTTGTAATTGTCAAAATCAATTGATGATGCCAAAAGATGTTTTATACCCAGTCTTTTACAGATTTCTTCAAGAATTATATTGCATGAGGCGGAAATTATAATGTCGTCGGGCTGTTTTATTTTCAGGTAAAAATCCTTTATTTTATGCTGATGTTTGTCCCAAAACTCATTTATAATTGTTTCGGGAGATTTAAGACAGGATAAAAATTTCCCCATATACTGCTCACCCTTTAGAACCAGTTCTTCCGGGGTTATGCGGCACATTTTGTATTTAATAAGTACAATCATAACAGGGAAAATATACTTTATTACTTTTTTATTTTTTCCGGCACAAAACAGAAAGAAATCAAGACTGCTTTCGCCGTTATAAATTGTGTTGTCAAAATCGTAAACATTCATGGAAAAATCTCATTCCTTTATAATTATATAGGTAAAAAACGTATTAAAATCATGTAAGCTGCGGTTGCACCGCAAATGCTTAAAAGAACGTTTTTTCGCCATAGATGAAGGGCAACTGTAATTAATGCCGCCAATATTTCGGGGAGTCCGTGATTACCCGAAATAAAGGAAACATTTTTAAAACAATATACAACCAAAAGTCCCATCATGGCAGGGGGTAAAACTTTTCCCAGATAGTCTATTATTTTAGGGTATTTTTTGCCGTCAGGGAACAGGAGAAAGGGGATAAATCTTGTGGCCATAGTCCCCAGGGCTATAACAAGTATTATAAAAAATGTCTGTAAATTGGTAAGATGCATGGTTTATCGGTCCTTTATTTTAAATGTTCTGAAGTGCGGGGATGTGAAGAGTATTTTTTGTCAGCAAAATTTTTAATCAAAAGTATTGCCATAATAAGTACCATTGCAGGTATAACAAAGTTATCGGCGTTAAACAGCAGCAATGCCGCTGCGGCAGATATAAAGCCTATCGCACCGGGAAAGATTTTGTCTTTGCTTTTTATCTGTTCAATAAATAAAACAATAAATAAAGCGGTAAGGGCAAAATCAAGTCCGTTTGTGTCAAAGCTGATAAATTTTCCCGCAATTGAACCTATAAGAGTTCCTGTTATCCAGTACAGATAATCAAGAAGTGAAACCGCAAAGTAAAAATATTTTCTGTTTATATTATCAGGAACATTTACGCTTGATTCAATAGAAAAGGTTTCATCACATAATGTAAAAATCAGAAAGTATTTTATTTTTCCCAAACCTTTAAATTTGTTAAGCATTGATATACCGTAAAATAAATGTCTTGCATTTACCATAAGGCTTAATAAAAATGCCTGAATAGGATTAAAAGCCGTTGTAAGAAGGGTAATCGCAACAAACTGCATACTTCCGCAGAATGCCATAATACTCATTAATACCGACCATAGCGTCCCATATCCTTTGACTTCCATTAAAACTCCGTATGCCATTCCAAGTACTAAAAATCCTGTAAGAATGGGAACGGTGTTGGGAAAAGCTGCACGAAAAGCTTTTTTTATTTCTGTTTTTTTATTCATCTTCTGTTTCCTTCTTATCTGAATAATTTATCTATATTGTCCCCGAGCATTTCAAGTTCTTCCAAGACAATACAATGAGGTATTTCGTTTTTTCTAACCTTTTCAATGCACTCATAATATTCTATCCACATAATTGATTCAATTTCTTCTTTTTGAAATGTTATTTTATCAGCATCAATATCGCGTTTTAACAGATATACATTGCTTATTTGATTATCTATAAAGATTTTTTCGTGAAATTTGTTTTTGTAAAGAAAACGTCTTTGACCGCAATAAATCAGTTCGGATTTTTTTGCGTTTATTCCCAGTTCTTCCTGCAATTCTCTTAGAGCGGAATCAATAAAATCACTTCCTGCCGGAATATGACCGGCACTTGAAATATCATAACATCCCGGATTTGAGTCTTTGTTTCTGCTTCTTTTTTGAAGTAAAATCTGTATATTTGAATTGTGTTTTCTGCATATCCATACATGAGATGTTCTGTGTAGTATTCCTTTTTCATGAGCAGTTGTTCTTTCTGTAATTTTTCCGGTAGGTTCACCGTGTTCGTCCAAAATATCAAGATATTCCATTTTTCCTCCAAAAATTATGCAAACAGCAAATATCTGCCATAAATTTAACATACGGCAGATATTTATTATTATTTTAATATTTTATTAATCGTTCCTCCGCCGACAATTATATCATTGTCATATAAAACAGCAGCCTGTCCGCAGGTTACGGCGCGCTGTGGCTTGTCAAATTCAATTTTTATTCTGTTGTCGTCAAGCTGTGTTACGGTAGCGTCCTCCTCTTTCTGGCTGTAACGGACTTTTGCCTTGCACCGCATTGGTTTTTCAATACTTTCAACTGAAATAAGATTAATATTATCGGCAATCAGGGTTGTAGTAAATAAATCTTCGTTATCTCCTAAGATTACCTCATTTTTTTCTGTGTCTATTGCGCATACATAGGCAGGTTTCGGGAGTGCAAGCCCAAGACCTTTTCTCTGACCTATGGTATAACGTATTATACCTTTGTGCCTGCCCATAACATTTCCGTTTTTATCCACAAAGTTTCCCGCAGGATATTTTTTCCCTGTGTAATTTTCGATAAATTCTGCATATTTTCCGTTTTGTACAAAGCATATATCCTGGCTGTCATGCTTTTTTGCATTTATAAAATTCATTTTTTGCGCAATTTCTCTCACTTCGCTTTTTTTCATATCCCCCAGAGGGAAAAGTGTATGTGCAAGCTGTTCCTGTGTAAGGGAATATAATACATAGCCCTGATCCTTTGTATCATCGGCAGCTTTTTTTAAAAGATACCGTCCCAAATTATTATCATATTCTATACGTGCATAGTGTCCTGTTACAACATAGTCAAAATCCAGCTCTTTTACTCTCTGAAACAGTTTTTGGAATTTAAGATGCCTGTTACATTCAATGCATGGGTTTGGGGTTCTGCCATGTTCATAATCACTTATAAATTTATCTATAACACATTCTTTGAATTTTTCGGAAAAATTAAAAACATAGTGGGGAATATCAAGAATGCCGGCAACATTCTTTGCGTCCTCCACATCCTCAAGGGAACAGCAGGAGTGTTCCTTTGAAATGCCGGTATCTTCGTTGTCAAACAATTTCATTGTTGCACCGATACATTCATATCCTTTGGTTTTCATAATATATGCGGCAACACTTGAATCTACGCCGCCGCTCATGGCAATAATTGCCTTTTTACTCATGTTTATGCTCCCTTCAAAATGTTTATGTTACGTTTAATCCACTTGCTTTCCTGTCAAATCATATTCATCTGCATCAAGTATTTCAACATTTACAATATCACCTGAGTCTACTTCATCACTTGCGGCAAAATATACGGTGGAATCAACACCTATGCTGTCACCGCGGCTTCTTCCAAAGAACATATAATTTTCTTCGTCATAGCCTTCAACAAGGACATCAAGTGTTTGTCCTATTTTTGATTTGTTTATTTCAAGAGATATTTGTTGCTGTAAACTCATAAGTCTGTCTAATCTTTCCTGTTTTATATTTTCAGGAATCTGATCTTCAAATTCGGCGGCGGCGGTATCTTCTTCCCGGGAATATGCAAATACGCCCATTCTGTCAAATTTTATATATTTAATAAAATCATAGAGCTCTTCGAATTCTTCCTCTGTTTCTCCGGGAAAACCTACAATTATAGAGGTTCGTATTACAGAATCGGGCATAGCCGTTCTGATTTTTTGTATTGTTTCTTCGATTTCCGCTCTGTTTGTGCGCCGTGCCATACGTCTTAGTATTCTGTCGTTTATATGCTGTATGGGCATATCAATATAATTACAAATTTTTTCATACTTTGCCATAGTTTCAATCAATTCGTCTGTTACAGCTTCAGTATAGTAATAGTGTACTCTTATCCACTCTATGCCGTTAATTGTAACAAGCTTTTCCAGAAGATCGCAAAGAGCGTATTTTCCATATATGTCTTTTCCGTATCTTGTGGTATCCTGTGCAATTAAGATAAGCTCCTTTACACCGGCATGGGCAAGTTTTACCGCTTCGTTATATATATCTTCAATTTTTCTGCTTCGAAATTTTCCCCTTATTTTGGGAATGGCACAGTAGGTACAATTATTATCACAGCCATCTGCAATTTTCAGATATGCGGTATAATATGGAGTAGACAACAAACGGGGAAGATCTTCGTCGGGAGTATAATCTTTGTGACCGAATAAGGCAGGTTTTTCTCCCTTAAAGCAATCGTCAATAACTTCTGCTATTTTGTGATAGTCACCTGTACCGACAATGGCATCTGCTTCAGGCATTTCTTTTAAAAGCTCTTTGTTGTATCTTTCAGCAAGACAGCCTGACGCAATCAGTACTTTGCATCTGCCCTTTTTATATTCTGCCATTTCAAGAATGGATTCAATGGATTCGGTTTTTGCGGATTCGATAAAACCGCAGGTGTTAACAATAATTACATCGGCATTTTCGGGATCGGATACTATTTTATGCCCTTTGTCTTTTAAGATTCCAAGCATGGTTTCCGCATCGGTCTGATTTTTTGCGCATCCCAAAGATACCATTCCTATATTATATCCCATTTTTTATTTCCTTTCAGATAATCGTAAAAGTTTTATTATAATGTAAGATTAATTTTGTTCCAATTTATTTATACAATTTTTTATTTCCTCCAAACCGTAACCTCTGTATATAAAATAACGAATTGCTTTGTCTTTGGTTTTTTTGTCAAAATTTCCGTTTAGTCTTTTTTTTATAAGTTCTTCGAGAATGTTGTCCTCCTGTTGGGGTAATTCGGAAATAACGGTATCTATTATATCGGAGGAAAGTCCTTTTATTTTCAGTTCTGTTATTATTCTGTTTTTGCCGAATTTTTTTAAATTCTGCAAATCTCGTGAATAACGTCTTGCATAATCAAGATCATTAATCAGTTTATATTCCTTTAAAAAGCATATAACTTTGTTTGCTGTTTCTGTATCTGCACCCGAATGTTTAAGTTTATCGGAAAGCTCTTTTTCACAGTAACTTTTAAATTCAAGACATTTTAATGCCTTTTCTTTTGCTTCTTCGTAATTTAATACTGTTGGTTCTTTGTTTTTCATTATAATCTCCATTCCGCCGCTGCTTGGCGGCACAAATCGTGACTTTGAAACAATGAAATAAATTGTTTTTTTGAGGAGCGGAAATGTACGTTAATATTTTTTCATAAATGTCGGGTGAGCCGCTTATTTTTCTGTTCTTGCCTGTTAAATTCTGAAATAGTCAAACAGCTGGCCAAAGTCCACGCCGGCAATAATTTTGTTTTCATATCTGTTAAACAGATTGTGATATCCCGATTGTATGCTTTCTGACTGAACGCCGTATTTTATGGAAAGATAGGCTTCCAGATATGCCGATAAGTGATCGCATCCTCTGATAATTTGGCCGTCAATAGGATTGTAGCAGTCCTTGTTGTATTTATAATTTATACTTGCGGAGGTTACTTTTCTTATCTCGTTGTCAATTGTTATTTTAGAGTCAAATTCATCCTGGGTAAAATATTCGATTTCACTTTTCCATTCTTCGGGGATTAACGGATATATTACCTTTTTCATTTGTTCTTCTTCTATTTCTTTAATAAGATTATCCAGTCCTTCAACAGAGGCTTTGACCGGAGAAACAATATCTCTTGTAAGCACTTCGGGCAAATCATGGAATAGCCCTCCGAAAAAATTATTGACGGCTCTTTTTTTGCATACGCCTATTTCAAGGCCGCACAAGTATGATAATATTGCCACAACAAGCATATGTCCCATAACATATGTTTCGGGCATACGCACAGCTCTTGACCATCTTTGCTGATACCTGAGTTTTCCTATTATTGAAAGAAATTGTTTTAATTCTTCATTTTGTGCAAACTTATTAAACCCATCAAAGGTATTACAGGACGCAAGTCCTTTTGAAACTTCGGATTTTACCTGGTCTATGCCGTATGTAGTTGAATTAAGAGGATATATTACATTAAATTCCCAGTCGGTAGCATAATAGTGAGCTGCTTTTAATATCTGTTTTTCCTTTTTTGCATAGTCGGGATCGGTGAAATATTTTGTCATTCTGTTGAAAAACCCTCCCTTTAAGCATTCAAGGGTGGATTTCAGCTGATTCAGAACCCATGCGTTTATCTGTTCCCCCTTTTCCCTCATAAGACTATGGTATATAGGCGGTTTTATGTCTGTGAGAATTTCTCTGTGTAAAAACTCAAAAATGCCGCCCTCGACAAGTAAAAGGGGATCAAACTTGTCATCGCCTTCGCATTTTCCCAGAACATATGCAAAAACCATTTTGTGAGCCTGTTTGTCGAGCTCCGTAAATCCGTATGATGGTCTTATATGGTCATTCCAACGCTGTATTGATACGGTTTCGTAAATTAATGATATTAAAGATTTTCTTATCATATCGTTTCACCTTCTCTTTTGCGTGAAAATTTTATTCCGAATATTTTCTGACTCTGAATTTTACACCTGTCTTTTCTGCGATTTTGCGGCACGCTTCTATTTCATCTTCATCTATAATATCCACAATGCTTAAAATCACCTCAGGGACATACCGGCTTGCTTTCTTTGCAAAATCGAGCATTTCGTAAAAACCTTCTTCGCCGTAATCGCATACACAAAGCTCGTTGTATTTTTCTGCATTTTCGGCGTTTAAGCTGATTGACACACAGTCAATTAAATTTTTCAATTTAGGCGTAATGTCGTATCCGCAAATTTTGTTGCCGTGCCCGTTGGTATTTATTCTGATTTTGCAATCTGAATTTTCTTTTATATATTTTGCGGTTTCAATCAAAACGTCAAATGCCATTGTAGGCTCTCCGTAACCGCAGAAAATTATTTCCTTATAATCTCTGAAGTTTTTGTCTTCAAGGGATTTTATTACTTCCTCCGTATTTGGTTCATGATCAAGCCATAAATCAATATGATCAACTCCCGTGGGAGTAAATCGTATACAAAACTTACATTTGTTTGTACACCTGTTTGTTAGATTAATGTATAAAGTATCCTGATATTTATACACAATATTCATAGCTGACATTTTATATCATTTCCGTTTCTTAATTTATTCCGAATAATTTTTTTGCGTTTTCTTCCGTTGCTTTTTCTATTTCTTCAACCGAAACATTTTTTATTTCGGCAAGTTTTTCCGCAACAAAATGTATATATAGCGAGCTGTTTCTCTTTCCTCTGTTCGGTTCGGGGGCGAGATAAGGACAGTCTGTTTCAATAAGCAGACGGTCTAAGGGGATTATCTCTGCCGCCTCTATTGCTTTTCTTGCATTTTTAAAGGTAAGACTTCCTCCGAATGCTATATACATACCGAGATCAAGGATTTCTTCGGCCATTTGAGCGCTTCCGGAGTAACAGTGAAAAACTCCTCCGCATTGGCTGACTTTTTCTGCCTTTAATATATCCATGCAGTCCTTGTGTGCGTCCCTGTCATGTATTATAACGGGCAAATCCAACTCTCTTGCAAGCTGTATCTGTCTTGCAAACCATTTTTTTTGCAAATCCCGGGGAGCAAGGTCATAGTAATAGTCTAAACCTATTTCACCGATAGCACGGACTTTTTGTTCTTTTGAGTAATTTTTTAAAATTTCAATATCTTTTTCTGTCATACCGCCCACTTCGTGAGGATGTACACCCACCGAGGCATACAAAAAAGGGAAACGGGAGCAAAGTTCCAATATATAGGGTATTTCATCAATGGAGGAACAGGCATTCATTATATATCCGACATTGTTTTTTTGCATACTTTCAAGCAACTCGTATACATCTTCGTTAAATTTTTCATCATTGTAATGGGCGTGCGAATCAAATAACATATTAAAATCTCCTTTTCTATATTCCCAGTAAACCTTTAAGTTCAGCAAAACAATAGCCGTTTATAAGTCTGTTTATAAATAACATTAAATTAAATCCCGCAAACAGAATAAAACATAAAATTGCCGCAACCGATATTCCGGTTTTTGCTTTTACCGAAGAGGTAATCATGCCAAAATTCAGGTGTTTTCCAAGATGTACAAAAGTTATGTAAATTGTTACCGGGAACAATAAGGCAGAGAATAAAAGGAACGGATATATTAATCCCACAGCTCCGCTGTCCAGAAAAACAAGCTGCAGCAGACTTAGAAAGTTATTTACCGAATGCATAATAATGGTTAATACTACAGAGCCTGAACAAATTCTTACAGTTGCGAGAATGAGACCGATGAAAAAAATCTGTATAAAGCTTCGCATTTCCAAATGCAGTATTGAAAAGGCAAGAGCACTTGAAATAACCGATACCGTAAATCCGTACTGTGAAAACAGCTTAATAAGTACCCCTCTGCATAACAGTTCTTCCAGAACGGGAGCTGCAATACACAATACAAAAAATGCAAGCATAAATGAAGGGACAGTGTTGGGAATAAGCATTTGTGTTGTTGCCGTTTCGGCACCGAACATGATAACAAGAAGTACCTGTACAGGCATTGTTGTATAGGCAATAAAAGATTGAGCGCCTATAATCATAAGAACACAAAGGGGGAGGAGAATGGGAGAAAATTTTTTAATTCCCAAGGTGTCGCATATTCCGTTGCTGTTATTCCGGGCATAAAAAATACCGATTAAAATAGGTATAACAAGTCCCATTTCTCCTGCCAACGATAATGCAAATTCATTTATTTCAAGGTTTATGTAGAGTAAAGGAAGTGAAATTGCATACATTAGTGCAATGGTTAAGGCTGTAAGCCACCAACCTGCCTGAAACCCTTTATTCACAAAATACCAACTCCTTATCCGTAATAAGATAGTCCATACAAATATCAAATTCGTCCGACATAATTTTATCGGTTATCTGACAGGCATAGCAATATCCTACTTTTTTAGCTTTTGTATCTTTTAAAAATCTGTCGTAACAGCCTTTGCCGAACCCTATTCGTGCACCTGTTAAGTCAAAGGCAATTCCGGGGACAATTATTACATCAATATCCTCTTTGTTTACTGTTGGGGCGTTTTTTGGTTCGGTTATTCGGTAAGCGCCTGTTTTCATTTCGGCATTTTCATGCATAATTACAGGAATAATATCGTCTGTGTTCGGGTTTGTCACCGGCAGTACGGCGGTTTTCCCGTCTTTAAAAATTTGCTCCAGTATAGTTCGGGTATCTGTTTCATTACCAAGAGGCCAGTACAGCATTATTGTTTTTGCATTTTTATAAATATCGGAAGAAATAAACCGTTTTGCCGCAGAAAAACTGAGACGTGACACGTCCTCTGCAGACATTTTATTTCTAAACTCTTTAAAGCTTTTTCTTATATCTGATTTTATCAATATTGCATATTCTCCTTAAGCTCTTTTGCAACAGATTTTTTCC
>CASFSH010000101.1 GCA_949297205.1 uncultured Bacillota bacterium
AGGGATGTTTTTGTTAAATCATCTTCATCTTCGGTTTCGTTGCAGACTCCTGTACATTTTATGGGACACGATGTTTTCTTGATTGACGGCGGAAACCATGCTAAAGATATGGAACATTTTGCAAAAGCCATAGATACAGGCAAAAATATGACAGTTTATACTTACGAAACGCAGGACCCTATATATTCAACATTCGGCAAGCCGTGGCAAAATGTGGAGGAAGAACTTCAAAAACTGTATTATAGCGGAAGATTAAAAAAAAATGATTATGTCGCCGTACCTGTATATGTAAATGTTCCGCTTCAAAATTTGGAAGCTCAGTATAAAGAGGTTATGGGGAAAGATATTGAGTTAAGACCGTATAATGTTTTAACCCATAAGAAAGAACTTCTGGAATTTTTGCAGGAGCTTGCGAGAGATCCTAAAAAACATGAAAAATATATAAGATACATGGATCCGCAGAATAGAGGGCTTGAATATGTATCAGGCATTATCAATATATTAAACAGGCTTGATTGTAAAAAGGTCTATGTCCCAGCTTCTCATCCGCATGAAGCAAGTTTAAGGTGGATGGCAGGCGAAAGAGGCAATACTCCGGAGCTTACCAATTATCTTGCAACCGGATATGATAGAGACGGAAAAGTCCATGGAATGCTTGATGAAATAAAACGCAACGGCTGGTATGATTTTAATTTATTAACGCTTGCAGATGTTGATGTTGTTAACTTGAAAAAATCAGATGGTGTAACCGATCATATATTTTCGGCCTATGATACAATCGTAAATGACGGTGAGCGTGGAGTTTATAATCTGACACCGGTGCGTGATGAGGATGGTAAAATTCTCGGATACAGCTTTAAAGACGATGTTACCAACAGTTATCCTGTTGAAGAATTTCCTTACAATGAGGATTTGCAAGATATTTCGAAATTTGTCGGCAAAAGCGTAGATGAAGTTGTGGCAGATGATGAAGAAACTGAATGTTTCAGGAATGCTCTCAGTGAACATCGTGATATGCTTCAATTTGCGGACAAATTATACCCTGTCTGGAAAGTCTACAGTCAGGAGCAGTTGTGGAATGACAAAATATATGACAAGGGGGATTTTGTTGATTACAAAATGGAGAATTTCTTCAGAAGAAACGGTGATTATAAAATAATATATCCTCTTGGAGATGCAGAAAACAGCGGTCGTCCGAGCGTTAAGGCAATGGGTGGAAGCAGTTATTCTATGTTTGCAGCAATTAAACGCGATATAGATAATCAAGCATTTTATGAAAGAGTGCAGGGCGATGGCGTAAATCTACCAAATACAATTTGGAGTATTGTTAATGATGCTGAAGGATTGATTAGAGTCGGCGACTACAACGGCGCAGAGGAGGAGTTGACAAGTTCTCTCAGATATATTGATATGGTAGGATTTGACCCTTCAAATGATTCTTACCTGCGTGCATATAAAGGTTTGGCTGATATAAAGTACCATAAAGGTGATTATGCCGGCGCAAACGGGCTGTATAATTTTTATTTAAATAACATCTGCAAAAAGCTTGAAAATACTACTCCTGAATATTTTATTTCACATGAGAAAGAACGCAGGCATATTGCGGATATATTTTTGAGGCTTGCCGATATAGCAAACCGCAGAGGTGAATATATCCCGGAAAAAGAGTGCAGAGCTGCGGCAAGGGCCATTGTACCCTCTTCCAATCTGGGATATTATATAATCAATCGCAGAGCAAAGGGCGATAATTATATAGGAGATTTAATACAAAATGAAGGTCGATAAATTACAGACAAATGTAACTTTTAAAGGTTCTATTATAGATGCGCATATGCATATAGGGCACTGGAATAAGAACGGGAATTCCAATAATACATTGAATTTTGATTCTAACACAATAGATGAGTTTATAAAAAGTCCGTTAAATGTTCAGGTGAAAGGCGAGGCGCAGCAAGATTCAGTTGAAAAAGTAATTATTTCGAATCTTGACGGTCTTGTCGAGAATGGGCAGGATGAAACGACAGCAAATAAAGCACTTCTGGAGTTATGTGATAAAAATACTAAATATCATGCTCTTGCTGTTTGCCAGCCGTCTGTTACAAGCGGGAATTCTGTTAATATAAACAATCTGATACAGGAAAATCCGGATAAATTTGTCGGGCTGAAATTTCATCCCCGTCATTTTGGCGCCCAGGCTGACAGCGATATTTACAGACCATACATGTTTGTTGCTGAACGTTACAAATTGCCGTGTGTTTTTCATTCAGATATACAATTCAACAAAGACGGCAAACCGGTAGACAAGATATCTTCTCCGGAAGCTATTCATAATATAGCAAGACTTCATCCTGATGTTCCTGTTGTAATGGCGCATATGGGGGCAGGTGATGTAAAGTCTCATCAAAACGCCATTGAAGAACTTTTAAAATCTATAGACGAAAAGGATTCCAAACTTTATGTCGATGTATCCTGGGTTGATTGGGGCAAAGATGGGCTTAGCAGTAAAGAAAAGCCAAGTATTGTCAAACTTATAAAAGAATTACAAAAAAGAAATGCAGTTGATCGAATTTTGTTTGGAACGGATG
>CASFSH010000102.1 GCA_949297205.1 uncultured Bacillota bacterium
ACGTTTTGCGGTAAGATTTACACCTACTGCACAAACTCTGCCTTGAGAACAAGCAGAGAAATAACCGCCTATCGCAATGGGCAGACAAGCTGCAAGATAACTCAATCCCATGCTTATTTCGGTAACAGGCTCGCCGCCGAGGATACCGATATTAAGCATTACCATAACAGAGATAATCAGACCGTAAAGACCTTGTGTGCCGGGTAAAAGCTGCAATACGAGCAATTTACCGAACTTGCTCGGATCGTCGGATAATACCGCGCCTGCCGCTTCCGAAGCAATACCTACTCCTTTGGAAGATCCCATACCCGAAACAATAACTGCGATTGCAGCGCCTAAGATTGCAAAAACCATTGCTAAATTCATAATTAAAACTCCTTTTATTATATTTTTTTATTCTTTTGAAAAATTAAAGTATTTGGTATTCATGGCGAAAGGCTTAAATTTTCTTCCTCCGCCCTCATAAAATTTCTGAAAAAACTCAACATACTGAAGACGATTTGTATGAACATAGGCACCAAGACAATTTATTGCAAAGTTCATTGAATGACCTATAACGGAAATTAGTACAAATACAATTATACCTATAGGACCGTTTCCGCCGAGACTCCCCAGAATATTTATAACCGAAGCAATAACGCCGGTTGCAAGTCCCAATGCCATAAGTCTGGAGTATGAGAGCGCATCTCCGATATAGCTTGTTATATCATAAAGACTTAATATACCACCGAATATTTTTGAAATAATGTTTTTACCTTTTCTTCCTCCTGTAACAAGAAGTCCGGCAAAACCTATAATCATTAAAACTTTACCTGTTGTATTGAGGGGTGAAATGCCTAAACCCATTCCTGCTGCAAATATGCTTATTCCTACCAGTGCTGTAATCCAGAATCCTATATCGCATATTGCGTCGGTTTTATTGCCTTTTCTCCAAAGCATATAAAATTTTATGCACATTGCGGTGAGAATATGAACCATGCCAAATGCGACGCTTATTATCATAAGTTCAAGAGGTTTGTCGGTGGGGTTCAATAAAACCGGATCAAATGTGAAGGAACTGTTCAGGAACACCGAAGCTATGGTATTTATCATATCTCCGAAGAAACTGCCGTACATGATCCCCCAAAAAGTAGTGGATACGCCGCACATAAAGAACATTTTATATGATCTTCTTTTGTGTTTTTCAAGTATGTTTGAATATCCAAGTATTCCGCATACAATCATTAATAAAAGTCCGTATCCTGCATCAGAAAACATCATTCCGAAAAACAGATAGTAAAAGAAAGACATGATCGGATTTGGATCAATATCATCCGAAGACGGCAGACTGTAATCGGAAGTAATTCCTTCTACAGGAGAGGCAAAAGCATTGTTTGAAAAAGCAATCGGTGCTTCATCGGGCAGAGGTTCTTCAAAAACAATTTCTGCATCAAATCGGGAAGTAATTTCTTTTTTCAGAGCTTCGCTGTTTTTCTTTGGAATATATCCGGTAATGACGAATGTGTTTTCGGTTATTCCCAAATGAGATAATGCTTCATATTTTTCTTTTCGCATCGTAAGATGATCATAAAAAAGTTCTATTTCATTTTTGTATTGAAGATAGCCTTTTATTTCGTTTTTAAGTCTTTCGTTTTCTTTTATGATGCCTTGTTTGTCTTCTTCAAGTTTTTGATATTTTTTTTGACATGTTCTGTGAGACAAACTGAATCCCGGTTCGGTAAAACCTATATTTCTAAAGAAATTTTCAAATTCTTCTTTATTATCTTTGGGATATATAAACCATACGTATGTCTGTTGTTTGGTTGTATTGATTATTTCAAAATAATATTCTTCAATTTGAGATTCTTCCAGTTTTTGTATAATTTGTTCGTTTGTCCATTCATGTTCAAGTGCACCGAGTTTTGCTGATGTTGTAAATGTTCCCTGAAAGTTCAAAGGAATATCAAGTGAAAGCAGGGGAGTGATTTGTGATTGTTTTAAATTGATTTTCCCTATACTGTTCTCGTTGTCGGTGATTGTTTTTTTAGCATGAATAATTTGCTGAATATGTTTGTTGACAAAATTTATTTCGTCTTTTGTCATATCATATTTACTTTCGTCAAGATGAACTCTTTTTGAAAAAAGACCTTTTTTTTCGGGAAAATACTCATCAAGAATGGCAATTGCACGTGAAGCGGAAGCAATATATGAATCAAATTGAGAGATTGTTTTTACTGTTTCCTGTTTGGAATATCCAGCCTCTTCACCGTCAAAATCGGATACTTCCATAATTTCCTGTTTATGAAGAAATTCAAGGACTTTTTTTCGCTGTTCATTCAGACCGAAAATGAAAATTTTGTTCATTTCAAGAATAGCCAAGTTATCACCCCTTTTTTATATAATGTCTTTAAATTTACTCGGATAAAACGTAATCTATTACCCGTCTGATTGCCGAATCTTCGTCCGACATATATTTATCATAGAGAGTTTGTGCTGACTTTTCCGCTTGTAGTTGATTTTCACTCATTAAATTCTGCGCTTCTTTTTCTGCGGATGAAATTGCTTCACTTAATTCAGTTTTCATACGGGCGGTTAGTGTTTCTTTTGTATCCTTTGAAAATTTATTGGCGTCGGAAATTATCTGAAGAGCTTTATTGTCCGCATTACTTATAATATTCCTTGCTTTTTCCTCTGTTTCTTTAATAATATTTACTGCTTCCTGGGCCATGATATACCTCCTTTCGGTATAAAAAATGCAAGTACATAATAGACAAAAGACAAAGGTAGCATACCAATAAAATTTGCCGCCTTTGTCAAATATATTTTTTTATTGTTTAAAATATGATACCATATTTTACCACAGATGTATATATTTAATTTAAAATTATAAAAATAATTTGGTAAAATTGACAAATATAGAGTTATGCTTTTATAAAAAATATATTAATTTAGAGTTTTTGATTTTTGTATTTTATAAACACATTTTGCACTTAATCTGTCAGGAATAATTTTTGAAAAAAATCTTGTACATTTAATCATAAAGGACGGTACAATAACGGTCTTATTTTTAAACATTTTTTTTATAGCATATTTAGCGGTGTATTCTGCAGTAACGGAAGAAACTCCGAATTTTACATTAGCAACATCGTTAAATTCCGTGTCAACCGGCCCCGGACACAGCACACTTATGTGTACATTGTATTTTTCTTTGGATATTTCTTCGGCAATTGCTTCGGTAATACGGTAAACATATGCTTTTGATGCATAATACGATGAGAACATAGGACCCGGGAAAAATGCTGCAGAAGATGCTACATTTAAAATATAACCGTTATTCCTTTCAATCATGCGTAAATAATAAAGTTTTGTAAGAATATGCACTGCTTTTATATTTACATCAAGCATATTTATTTCTTTGTTGAGATTGGTTTTGCTGAAATTGCCGAATACACCGAAACCGGCATTGTTTATAAGTATATCAATATCTGGATAAGCATTGTATAATTTAAAACACTCTTCTTCAACAGACAGATCGCAGGTATAAATTTCAACATTTACATTTTTTATGCTGCTTTTCAATTCCTGTAAGCGGTCGGTTCTTCTTGCGGCAATTACAAGATCATAACCCATTTTTGCAAATTCTTTTGCAAATTCTCTTCCTATTCCGGAACTTGCTCCTGTTATCAATGCTTTCATAGTATACCTCCATAGTATAATTTTTATTAAAATATATTTTAGTCTTATTTATTTAAATATTATATAAAGTAAATATTGACATATTTTTTGCTTGTAAACAGAAAAATATAAAATTTGTATAATTGTATAGACGAGTATATATAAATTAAACTGTCTTATTCGAAAAATAAAACAGTTTAATTTCTTTTTATTAATTTTTAAAATATAATATGCGTTAAATTTATTATTTTTTAAGCAGACCAATGCTGTCAAAATCAATTTCTTCAAACATTACTTTATCAGCTTTAACGCCCCTTACTCTGTCATCAACATTTTTTGCGTATTTACATTTTAAATAAGAATCTTTTCTCAGCTTGAAATTAAGATGGCTCGGATTTTCATCGACAAAATTCTGATATTGATTTGAGCATACAAAATTATTGTAATAAAGGGTTGTATGATTGTAATTGTTCATATATGTATCATAAAGATACGGATAATGCTCTTTCCATATATCGTCTGTGATATCCACACCACGAAGATCGTTCTCCGAAGCAGTAATTCTGTTAATAAACAATTCATCCGTGTGCATTCTCTCATAGGAATTGTCATATGTATTTGGATCAAGACCGGGATAACAGTCTATGAAAATATTGTTAGCGACAGAAGTCTGACCTCCATTATTCCAATGGATTGTAGAAAAGAAGAATCTTCCTTTTTGTACAATATCGTAAAAGTAGTTTCCGTAAACTTCGTTGTATATTGCATTATCGTCCAGATATATTGCGGTAAAACCGTACATATCATAGCTGTGAGGATTTTTAATGTCGTATATGAAATTGTATCTGATTTTGTTTCCTACCTCACTGGGATCTCTGCCCATATAGATAGCGGCACCGTCACTTATGCTTTTTGCCACATTATGAATTTTGGTATATTCAAGCAGATGGTCGTTGCCGTGAATGTAAACAGCAAATCCTTCAAGGTTGTCAAATTCACAGTGACTGATGATATTTCCCACACCCCATATATTTACAGCACCTTTATATGTAAGGTCAAGTCTGTTTACATTGTGTATATGTGTGTTATATACTTTGTTGCCGGCAGGAATAAGTTTTTTTCTGTTTCCTCCGCCCAGCATTATTCCGCCTGCGCCCATATCATGTATGTCACAACCGGAAATTATATGATTTTTTCCGCCGTTACCGTCATATGCTGCATATTCATAAATATATTCATGCCAACTGCCTATACCTTCAGACATAGGCTGTGGTTTTATTTTATCATGGTCGTAAATTCCGTGACAGTTAGTAAGTCCGTCGGGAAGAGGTGTAATACCCTGACCGATTTGTACAGCAACAATACCTAAATTTCTAAATTCACAGTCTTTTATTGATATTTTTTCCCCGCCTTCAATATAAACACCCATACCTCTTGAATTTTCAAATATTATGTTTTCAAAAGAAATATTGCTTGCATTAATAAAGGAAAGCATGGGAGTAGTCAGAACAGATAACTGTATAACCGCGTTTGATATATCACAGTCGGGATAAAAATATAATTTTTTATTTTTTTTGTCTATAAAGTATTCGCCCGGTTCACCTATTTCTTCTATAAGATTTATGATTTTCCAACGGTGTTCGGAAAATGCTTTAAGACCGTTTAATCCGGGATTTTTCAGTTTAATTGTTCTGTCTTTTGTGTTTATTGATTCAACCTTTATGGTGTCATCTGCATAGCAGTTTGCAAAAAAACCGGAAATATAAGCGTCGTCTGCATTTGTCCATTTGTCGCCCCTTTCGGTATCATATCCGAATGTGCCGCCGCGCATAGTGAAATCTCCGGTCATTGGTATGCTTCCGGGATCGATTACTTTACCTAAGGGTATGTAATCATGTTTGGGGTATGACGCGATCTTTTGTGGTACAAAATTTATAAACAATTCATTGGGAGCAGGTATGTAAGGATGACGAAAGCCTCTTGATCCGTATTCTCCCAATTCAATTCCCGTTTTCGATAAATCTGCTTCGTAAATGTGTTCTTTAGCGTTTTCGTCTATTATTCTTTCTAAAATTTCATTTTCATTTACTTTTTTTACAAGATTGTTATCAATTATGATTCCGCCGTCAAAATATACTTTTTCATTTTCTTCAGCTTTATATACCGCTGGTTTATCATATTCATTGAACCTGACGGTTTCATTAAAATGGTATCTTCCGCCTTTTATGATAATTTCAATTTCTTCAGATGTATCAATATCTTGAATATATTTTTTTGCATCTGATAAATTGGAAAACGGGTTATCAAAACTTCCGTCCGGAACGGAAGAGCTTGTTTTTCCTACATAAATTTTCATAATAAATCCTCCCTAAAACAGTTGCTTGAATTATAATATCATATATTAGTTAGCAATTCAATAGAAATAAAGCAAATCAATAATAAAAAACAAAAAACAGCATACAAATTAAAAAAAAAGCCAAAAATATATTCTGAAAATAATTAAAATTATATGTAACACATTTAATATTTTTATCATTTACATAATTTTAAAAAACAGGTTATAAAAGTCTTTTTATGCATATATAAAATTTATATTATTTTTTCCGTAAAATGTAAAATAAATAAATTGTTTTGATAAACGCGTTGCATTAATTTTACCTTATTGTTTTTTTGTATGAAATATGTTCAATTAATCTCATTTTTGACTTTTACTTTTCAGTATACATAACCTCAGCTGCGGAAAAGTTAAAAAGGAAAGTGAGGTGAAAAAAATTGTCCGTTAAAAAAATTTTTAAAAGCATTTCTATCGGAGTTTTTTGTGTGGCGGGATTGAGTTTAATGTTAAATATAACGGTACCGTCCGATGTAGTTATTAATGAAAATTCAAAAATTTCGTTAAAAGTCTTTCCGATGCTCAAAGTAAATGCGCAAAACGCAGCGGATACAGAATTTCCTGAAGTTGAAGCTGATAACGGATTTATTAATATAACCGCAAGAGAATGCGGAAACTTTGATTATAATTTAAATTTAATGGATACAATTCCGATAAAAAATATCAATGTATCAGTTGTTCCGAAAAAATATGTTGTGCCATCAGGCGAGTCAATAGGGGTAAAGATGTATACCGACGGATTATTGGTGGTATATGTTTCAGAAGTTAATGGCTCAGATGGCATACAATATACTCCTGCAAAAGACGCAGGTATTCGTGAAGGTGACAGAATATTGAGTATTGATAACCATGAATTAACGACAAATGAGGAATTTTCGGAATATGTCAACAATGTTAAACGACAGGTTCATTTAAAGGTTGCAAGAGAAGATGAAATTTTTGAAACCGATATTGTTCCTGTTGTATCTTCCGATAATAAATATAAAGTAGGCATGTGGGTACGTGACAGTACCGCAGGTATCGGTACCATGACTTATTATGAACCGCAAACAGATGTTTATGCAGCTTTGGGTCATGCAATTTGTGATACTGATACGGGAAGTATATTGAAAATATCACAAGGTGCTTTAATGGAATGTGATATTATTTCTGTAAAAAAGGGAGAAAGCGGAATACCGGGAGAATTATGCGGAAGTTTTTCTGGAATGGAAATAGGAACAATTACAGAAAATAATGAATTTGGTATTTATGGTAAATTAACGCAGCAGTTTGACAATAAAGAAAATCTTACGGAAGTTGCAACACGTTTTCAGATAAAAGAAGGTCCTGCGGAAATTCTATGTGATATAGACGGAACGGGAGTCAAAAATTATTCAGTTGATATAACTAAAATATCAAAAGATGCGGTACGGGATAATAAAGGTTTGATTATAAAAATAACAGATGAAGTGCTTCTTGAAAAGACAGGAGGAATAGTTCAGGGTATGAGCGGTGCACCAATTTTGCAAAATGGAATGTTAGTTGGTGCTGTAACGCATGTTTTTGTAAACGATCCTACAAAAGGATATGGAATTTTTGCGGAAAATATGATTGATATAACAAATCGTATCGTTTAATATTTTAAAACTGATGTAACACGGGGTTTGCGGTAGTACAGGCCCTGTGTTACAGCTTTTGTTTAAGATATTGTGCTGCGATTTATACAATATATGACAAAATATATGAATATTGAGTGTATTTTTTTGTATTTATATTGATTTAATTTGAAAAATATGTTATTATTAAAATAATTGCTTGACATGATATGTTAGCATATAAC
Organism: uncultured Bacillota bacterium; assembly: GCA_949297205.1. Classification (GTDB taxonomy): domain Bacteria; phylum Bacillota; class Clostridia; order UBA1381; family UBA1381; genus RGIG1988. The sequence continues at coordinate 7,866 of CASFSH010000102.1, forward strand.
TGTTTGTAAAGCATAAAATAAAACAGACAAGCAGCGAAAAATAGTCAAGCGTTTTGGCATTGGTACATTTTTGAAATAATGAAAGGATGGATTATATGGCACAGACATTTAAAGGCGGTATGCATATAGAAGACAATAAAGCTTGTACCGAAAAAATTCCAATCAGAAAAATTGATGCAAGTCCGATACATGTATATCCACTGCAGCAGCATATAGGTGCACCTTTAAAGGAAACGGTTAAGCCCGGAGATAAAGTAAAGGTCGGTACTGTTATTGCCGATAATAAAGACGCAATTGTAAGTGTCCCGTTGCACAGTTCGATATCCGGGATAGTAAAAGCAGTTGAACCGCGATATCATCCGTCGGGTGTGAAGGTGACATCGGTTGTTATTGAAAATGACGGGTTATATGAAATTGATGAAAATATCAGACCGAGAGATCCTCATAATATGACGTCAAAAGAAATAATATCGGTT
>CASFSH010000103.1 GCA_949297205.1 uncultured Bacillota bacterium
CTGCATATGCAAACGCTATAATACTTGTAACAAGTACGGCGACAAGAATTATTGATAATATTTTTTTCATACAAAAATCACCCTTTCAAATATTTATAAAATGAATAACTAAAAATTCTAATTAAGTTATCATTGTGTATATATTGTCCCAGACATATTTGTTGAATTTCCTGAAGCTGCTGACAAGTAGATATAATAATTTTGACCGGTTGGGAAATCCTTAAAAAAGAATCTTTCCGAAGAACTGTCTATAAAATCTCCATAATATTCTCCGGTTGCAGCATTTCTAAGTCTTATATAATAATCATATGTATCATCAAATTCAATATATATATAATGTTCCCCAGTGGATACTGGAATTGTAGGTGCTAATTTTGTATATTGTGGCCATCCGGCAATTAATTGATTAAATCTTGTTTCCGGTAAGTATCTTGCACCAGGATTAATAGATCCTATCGGTAGCTCACTTTCATCTATTTCACAATATATAACTTCGTTTGTTTCTTCATCATAAACAAATCCGGGTATTTTTTCTGCAAAAGCACTGGCACTCATTGCTGAAACACTCATTATAATCGCACATCCTAAAGATATAAGTTTTTTTAGTTTCATCATAATAAAACATCCTTTCTATATTTAGATTTATATTTGTATTTTTGTAAAATATATGTTCTACAGTTTTAGTAATATAATTTTTTTACTTCCACATCGGCATCACCCCCATTTAACTGTTTCCCCTAATAGTTATTCAGGAATTAATTAATAGTAAACAACATTACTATACTTTGTAATTGTTTCTATCAATGTCCCGTAAGAATTGTATGCAGTATGTGTCAATTTTAAACGATAATTATACCCTTTTGATACATAGTAATCATCTTCAATAGCTGCATAATATGTATTTTGGTCACTCCAATCTTTTATTGTTTGCCAACTTCCATTTAACTGCTGAAGTTCAACTACAACCCCAGCAGAGTATCCGCTAATAACCTCTGTTTCACCAAAGCAATAAAGTTTACCGGCAGAAACTAATGTTAATTCATTTCCGGTTGCAGCAATAGCAATATTCATGGGTAAAATAATTTCGTTGTCGGAATTCGACCTTACATTGTTACCTTCTGCAAATAATGTTGTTGTGTTAAAACACATTGACAAAATTGCTACTATTGTTACTGCTTTTTTTACATTTGTTTTTTTCATAAAAAAATCCTCCTTTAAATTGGTTTATACATATATAACCAATTTAAAGGAGAAAAGGGGACAATTTTTTAAAAAAATTTTATTATTTTTTTGTGAGATTTTCTGCAATTTTTATTATTTCATCTTCAGAGATATTTGCAGTAATCCTGTAAACATATTCATCATCATGCCATACCAATATATTAATATTTTCGTTTGAAGAATAAATCCCTTCATTATTGTTAATTGTAATCCTTTCAACAACTGCATTTTCAGTATCAATACTATAACTACCATTAATTCCATTAACAGTAATACCAAAATACATATCACCATTTGAAAAACGTAAATAGATTTTTCTTTTTGAGTTTTGTACATCGTCAATTTCAAATCCCATAGGCACATAATGTAATATAACATTATCATCTGAATAAGTTGTTCCGCCATTATTATTAAAATTGAAATCGGTATTGGGTTCATTACTTTCAAGTACAAAATTTAAAAACTTTATTCGCCATGCATCAACACTGAAAATTGTAACGCCCGAAACAAGAACAAATGCCAACATAATACAAGCAACCCTTTGCGTATATTTGAAATATTTCTTCCTTTTTTGTGTTCTTCTTTCTTTGTTAAATAATCTTTTCATTTTTTTCTCATGCTCTTCTGAAAATGTAATTTCTTCGGAAGAAACATAAAGACTTTCACCAAGTTTTTCATCAGCTTTGGTTGCTGCTTCTTCAAGCATCATTTCAAATGCTTTATCAAATAAATTATTTTGCTTATTCATACTTTGTTTCCTCCTTTTTCATCTTTTCAACAAGGATTTTCTTTGCCCTTGTAATTCGTTTTTTTACAGTTTCTATTGTTATTCCTAACTGTTCGGCAATTTCTTCACGACTAAAACCATGTGAATATCGCAGCAAAAATACATCTCTGTAAATAGGCTTTAACTCCATAATCAAAAAAGTCAGTCTTTCAAGTGATTCATTATTGATTACAATATCAACCGGATTAAAATTATCATCACTTGGTAAATTATCAATTTCATAATCAACATTTTTTGTTGTTTTATTGTGATTATAAATATTTATTGCCACATTCCTACATATAATAACCAAAAAATTACGTGTCCGGGGACAATTATCTAAATTTATTTTATGTAAGTTTTTTATTATCCTGATAAAGGACTCATGTACTGCATCCTCTGCCTGCTCTTTATTACTTAAAATTTCATATGCGATTTTAAACATTAAATTCCTGTTATCATAATATAATTGTTCTAATTTTGTCCTAAATTCGCTGCCTTCAATTATTGTAAAAAACATCAGTGTCCCTTCCTTCAATAAAACTGTCATAGAGAGTTTATTTTTCATCATCACATATATATATTTTCAATATTTTTGTCATGCGTGTTTTTGACCTCCATGCACATTTAATAATTATATAATATCATACACATTTGTAAAATTCAACATATGACAATATTTTTAATAATTATGTAAAATATGTAAAAAACAGCCATAACCGCAGAAAGGTTTACGGTTATGGCTGGACAGAATTTTATTTTTCCGATATTTTAGATTCAAATTTATCTTTTGTGCCTGATTTGGGAACTAAGGTCGGATATACTCCGGAAAAACACGCGTCACAGCAGCCGTTACAATTATGACCTGCCAGCTGTTTTGCGTTTTCAATGCTAAGATACCCAAGGCTGTCCGCATTGATTATTTTTGCTATTTCCTCCGTTGTATGGTTACACGCTATCAGGTTTTCACAGGAATCTATATCTGTACCGTAATAACAGGGGTGCAGAAAAGGCGGAGATGAAATTCTCATATGAACCTCTTTTGCTCCGGCATTTCTGAGCATCTGTACAATTTGTCCGCTTGTTGTTCCGCGGACAATGGAATCGTCAATCATAATAACACGTTTCCCTTTTACGGTGTTTTCTACAGGACTTATCTTTATTCTGACTTTGTTTTCTCTTTCCGACTGTTCGGGAGCTATAAATGTTCTTCCTATATACTTATTTTTGACAAAGCCTATGCCGTAAGGTATTCCCGAAGCCTTCGCATAACCAAGGGCAGCCTCCATTCCCGAATCGGGAACACCTATTACAATGTCTGCGTCAACGGGATATTCTTTTGCAAGGAGTTCTCCTGCCTTTAAATGTGCCTGCTGTACCGACACACCGTCTATTAGAGAATCGGAACGTGCAAAGTATATATATTCAAACAAACATATTGCTTTATTTTCTTTTTTGCAATGGGTTGTAATGCTCCGCACTCTATCTTTGTCAAAAACAACAATTTCACCCGGTTCAACATTTCTTATCAATTCAGCATTAACTGCCTCCAATGCACAGCTTTCCGAGGCTACGACATAACTTCCGTCACTGCGTTTTCCGTAACAAAGCGGTCTCATTCCCCCCGGGTCACGAACGGCAATTAATTTTTGCGGAGACATTATAACAAGGGAATATGCTCCTTGCAGATAATTCATTGCAGACTCCACCGCGTCCTCAACA
>CASFSH010000104.1 GCA_949297205.1 uncultured Bacillota bacterium
ATATATTTAATTATCTGCTTTTTTTATTGCAATTTTTTGGAAATTAGGGTATAATAAATCTATAAAACATACTAAATACTTTCTGTATGTTATATTATTTATGGAGGAAAAAATGAAAAAATTATTAATTATAGATTCCAACAGTATTATTAACAGAGCATTTTACGGAGTAAGATATTTAAGTTCCAAAGATGGTACACCCACAAATGCCGTGTATGGATTCTTAAACACCCTTTTTAAATTGATTGAAGAAGTAAAACCCAATTATATCTGTACTGCATATGACCTTAAAGCACCTACCTTCCGTCATAAAATGTACACAGAATATAAAGCACAAAGAAAACCAATGCCTGACGGATTAAAGGTACAGATACCTATCTCAAAAGATATTTTGGCCGCAATGAATATAAAAAGTTTTGAATGTGAAGGCTATGAGGCTGATGACATTATAGGTACCGTATCCAAAATATGCGATGACAACGGCATTGAATGTTATATAGCAACAGGTGATAAAGACGATTTACAGCTCGCAACAGACAAAACAAAGGTAATTCTTACCGTTACAAAAAGCGGAGTAAATGAAACCGTTTATTATGATGAATCTGCCGTTATGGATAAATATCACGTTACCCCCAGTGAATTTATAGATATAAAAGCACTGATGGGAGACCCTTCGGATAATATTCCGGGAGTAAGCGGTATAGGAGAAAAAACTGCTATTTCTTTGATTGAAAAATACAAATCAATTGAATTTATTTATGATCACATTGACGAAATTGATTTAAAAGATGCTATGTTGAAAAAAATTATTGACGGAAAAGAATCTGCTTTTTTAAGTAAAACTCTTGCAACAATTATCCGTGATGTACCTATTTCATTTAATTTTTCCGAATGTGAATTTAACGGAAATATTTCTTCATGCGCAACACCTGAAGTTTTTGAAATTTTAAACAAACTTAATCTTAACAGTATAATAAAAAGACTTGATTTTTCCGATTCAGATACAGTTAAAACCATATCTGAAGATATTTATAAAAACACCGTTTTTTATGAGATCAATACAGTTGAAGACCTTAACTCATTTATTGAAACTATTGGTGACAAACTATCTTTTATATGTGAATTTAACGGTGATGAGCTGTCTTCAATAGCTATTTCAAATGATAAAAAAGCAATAGGAATTGATTTATATAATTCTGACAGAAAAACAATTCTTCCTGTATTAAATAATCTTTTTAAGAGAGAAGATATTAAATTATACACTGCCAATGCAAAGGAATGTTTTGTAAAATTGCATAACATAATTGACTTTCATAATATTTGCTATGATGTGGAAATTGCCGCATATCTTATAAATCCCGCAAAAAGTGAATACAGTATTACATCACTTATAAAAGATTATTTCGGAATAGAAATAGACAAACAATCCGATACAAAGCAATTGTCTTTATTTGACTCCGATGCAGATGTTACATCTATTTGCAAAAAAGTCCTTGCAATTGAACCTCTTTATAAAAAGACAAGTGAATTATTGGAAAAAAATAATCAGTCATATCTTTATAATGAAGTTGAACTGCCTTTAATAAGAGTACTTGCAGATATGCAAATATACGGTATAAAAATAGATAAAGATCAGCTTAACGAATTTTCCGTACAGCTTGATTCGAAAATAAAAACACTTACCCAAGAAATTTATGATCTTGCAGGTGAAGAATTTAATATAAATTCGCCAAAGCAATTAGGTGTTATACTTTTTGAAAAATTGGGATTAAAATCCTTTAAAAAGACAAAAACAGGATATTCTACCGGTATTGAAGTATTGGAAAAACTGCGTTCTTCCCATCCTATAATTGAATTGTTAATTGAATACAGACAACTTACAAAACTAAAAAGCACATATTGTGACGGTCTGCTCCCTGTTATCAATCCCCAAACCGGCAGAATACATTCACAATTTAATCAGACTGTAACGGTAACAGGAAGAATCAGCTCAACTGAGCCGAATATGCAGAATATTCCCGTGAGAACAAAATTAGGGCGCGAACTCAGAAAAATGTTCATTGCAGAAAATGATAAATATATTTTGGTTGATGCTGATTATTCACAGATTGAACTGCGTGTTCTTGCACATATTGCAAATGACAAAACAATGCTTGACGCATTTAAAAATAACGAAGATATCCATGCTGTTACTGCGTCACAGGTTTTAGGTATTCCTCTTTCCGAGGTTACTCCAGAGCAAAGAAGTTCTGCAAAAGCGGTAAATTTCGGAATTGTATACGGAATAGGCGAATACAGTCTGTCACAGGACTTAAAGATTCCGGTTAAAGAAGCAAAAGCATATATTAATGCATATCTTGAAAAATACCACGGTGTACGCGAATATATGACACAAATTAAAGCAGAAGCTGAAAAAAACGGTTATGTAAAAACAATGATGAACAGAATACGCTACATCCCGGAGTTAAAATCAACCAATCACAATATTCACGCTTTTGGTGAAAGAGTTGCCTTAAATACACCAATTCAAGGCAGTGCTGCGGATATAATAAAACTTGCAATGGTTAAAGTCCATAAGCGGCTTATTTCCGAAAATCTTAAATCCCGTCTTATTCTTCAGGTACACGACGAACTGATTATTGAATCACCGAAAAGCGAAGAAGATATTGTTAAAAAAATATTGTGTGAAGAAATGGAAAATGCCGTTAATCTTAATGTACCCCTTAAGGTTGATATGTCAAGCGGCAACAGTTGGTATGATGCAAAGTGAGTGATTTTATGTTTTTGCCCGACAAAGTAAAATTGATTATTGACAGGCTTGAAAACAACGGTTTTTGTGCTTTTGCGGTAGGCGGCTGTGTACGTGATACCCTTCTGTCACGTACACCTGATGATTGGGATATATGCACTGATGCATTACCTGACAAAATATTAGATATTTTTTCGGATTATACCACTGTTAAAACAGGTATAAAGCATGGAACTGTTACAGTTGTAATAGAGAAAATCCCATTTGAAATAACCACTTTCAGAATTGACGGAGAATATTATGACAACAGACATCCTGATAATATCACTTTTACTCCCAGCCTTAAAGAAGATTTAAAACGCAGAGATTTCACAATAAATGCCTTGGCATACAATAGCAGAACAGGATTTTGTGATTATTCCGGCGGTATGTCTGATTTGAAAAACAAAATTATACGCTGTGTTGGAATACCTGATATACGTTTTTCGGAAGATGCATTAAGAATTTTAAGAGCAATACGTTTTTCTTCTCAGCTTGGTTTTAAAATAGATATAAGCACAGAAGAAAGTTTAAGAAAAAACAAAACTTTATTAAAAAACATATCAAAAGAGCGTATAAAATCGGAATTTGTAAAAATACTTTTATCTGATGATTGCAATGTATATTATAAATACAAAGACATACTTTCTGTTTTTACTCATGATATCATTGTCGACAAATATTTTTCAAATATAATTGCAACTCTTCCCCGCTCAATTCCCATACGACTTGCGGCTTTTATTCTAAACGGCACCAAAAAAAATTTCAGAGAGGATATTGCAAATTATTCAAAGAATTTTCTGTATGAAATGAAATTTGACAAAAAAACAATTACACAGACTTATAATATAATAAAAAATTACAATATTAAAATTATTGATAATTTACTATATGTCCGAAAATTACTTTCTGATATTGACTTTATAATCCTGTCTGACATATTATTTTTAAAAAAATCCTCAACAACGGATTATAACGAAATTAAACTTTATGAAAATGTTCTTGATAAAATGAAATATATTAAGGAAAAAAAGTTGTGTACAAAAATATCCGAACTTGACATTAACGGCAATGATTTAATCGAACACGGATACGCACACGGAGCTATGACAGGTATTCTTTTAAAGAAAATACTCTATATGTTAATTGAAAACAATTTAGAAAACAAAAAAGAAATTTTATTGAATACAGCGCTTAAAATAGTACAGGATTCGGAGGGATTCAATTGATAATACTTGGCATTACAGGTGGTTCCGGCTGTGGAAAAACAACTGTAAGCGATTATTTCAGAAATAATGGAATTGATGTAATTGATACTGATAAGGTTGCACGGTTAATTGTTGAACCGGGTCAGCCTGCATTATCGGAAATCAAATCAATCTTCGGAGATGAATATATATCGGCAGACGGAACACTGAACAGAAAAAAATTGGGAAATTATGTTTTTTCCCATCCCGATAAAATATCTGTTTTAAACAAAATTACTCATAAATACATATCGCGGTATGTTGATTCATATATTAATAGTTATAACGGTGAAATTATCGGTATAGACGGTGCAGCGCTTATAGAAAGCGGCATTAATTCAAAATGCGATTTTGTTTTATCTGTTCTTTCGGATATTAAAATACGTACCGAAAGAATAAAAAAACGTGATAATCTAACGGATGATGAGGCAAAATGCCGAATTTCGGCACAAAAAGATGACAATTTTTATATTGAAAATTCTGATTTTTTGGTGTATAATAATAATGACATTATATATCTACATAATCAATTGGATAACATATTGAATAAATTAAGGAGTAAGCTTTGAAAAAACATAAATATTTTTCTGTTATTATTTTAGTTATTACTGCAATCTTTGCTTTTATTCCGGTTTCAAAAACTGTATTAAAAATTTTATATCCTTTAAGATATGAAGATTATATTCAGGAATACAGCAGCAAATACAATCTTGACGAATATCTGATAATGGCACTTATAAAAACAGAAAGTAATTATATATATGATGCTCATTCAGGTATTGCAAGAGGTCTTATGCAGATAACTGATGATACTGCAGTATGGATTGCAGAAAAAATGGGAATGGAATTCTACCCTAACGATATAGAAAATCCCGAAATCAATATAAATATGGGCTGTTATTATCTCAGGTATCTTCTTGAGTACTATGATTGGGATATACAGTATGCACTTGCCGCCTACAATGCAGGCATGGGAAACGTGAATAAATGGCTGGAAAATTCTTCACCGGAATATTCGAATGATTTTATTGGTTCGATTCCATTCTCCGAAACACAAAATTATTTAAAAAAAATAAGCCGAGCACAAAAGATCTATGAAAAACTATATAAAAAGGTTTAATATTTTTTAGAAAGATTTTTTTAGAATGAAATGTTTTCATTCTTATCTTTAACATAACATTTTAAGACAATTTACAAAAAGGAGGAATCTCTATGAACACAATCATTACAATTGGCAGACAATATGGAAGCGGCGGAAGAGAGTTAGGGCAAATTCTTGCAAAAAAACTCGGTATTGATTTTTATGATGAAGAACTTGTAACAATGGCAGCTGAAAAAAATAATATGCACCGTGATATCCTAAGGGCTGTTGACGAAAAAGCAACAAAAAGTTTATTATACACTTTGGTTACAGGAAGCGATCTGCGTTTCATGAACTCACCTGTACACTAT
>CASFSH010000105.1 GCA_949297205.1 uncultured Bacillota bacterium
TATTTATAAAAGTATTCCGAGATACAAAGAAATAGCAATAAATCGAACTTATACCAACAATTCATCGCCCATTATAAACCTAAACATCAGCGGAAATGCCGACAGAGAAACAGTAAATGCTCTAAAAAGAGAAAGCGAAAACATTATTAAAAAGGCAGTTGAAACGACTTTTAAAACCGCTAATAAACACGCTTCGATAATTTGACGTTTATAGTGCAATTTTTTGGCTTTTTGTGCGGTATTATGAGAACACTTTTTTATAGAGAGAGATGTTATGGCAATCGAAAACTTTGAATACCGCACCGACCCTTATTTTTTGCGAAACACACTACAAGGCACAGGCAAATATGATATGCCGCTTATACCAAGGTTTAAAGCCACGTCCGATGATTTTACCAATTTAAAGCTAATAGGTTTTGATAGAGTGAAATCTGATGACACCAAGCATTTTGGGCGCATGGTTCACTTCTTTTTGTATGATTATAAATTCGAAAAACTTTGGAAGAACCCCGACAAATATGTGGAGGTCTTAAAGAATTATAAAGCGGTTTTATCGCCGGATTTTAGTATGTATATCGAGATGCACAAATTGCAGCAGCTATATAACACTTTTAAAAATCGTTGGTGCGGAGCTTTCTTATATTCTAAAGGCATAAGAGTGATTCCGACCGTCAGCTGGGGGCTTCCCGATACGTTTGATTTTTGTTTTGAAGGAATAGAAAAAGGTTCAACCGTTGCAGTTTCAACGTATATGGTTTCGGAGCATAACAACCATTCGGATCAAAAAGAATTTTTTATGACCGGATATAACGAGATGCTAAAGCGAATAGAACCCGAAAACATTATCTGTTATCACGAACCTTTTCCCGAAATGGAAGGAAACATAATTTATGTAAATTACGAACTTAGTTCTTGGAGATATTTTAATACGGATGAAGTATACGAGCCTTCCAAATATTTTAGCTATATTTCAGGAGCTGTAAGTAAACCCGAAAATTGTGGTATAATAGTAAAATCATATGGTTATGTTTTGGCGGATAGCCAAAAAGGTATGGGAAGCGCTTACGGCGGCGATTGGAAACCCTGCAAGGAAGATGACGAGCGTTTTCTTGGTGAACCCGGAGAAATTAAATATACACACTCTAAAGATAAAAAAGGAGGTTATGACAGAGCAACCAAAATAGGCGTTGATGGCAGAGCAATAAAGGAAAGACATTTTACCGATCATAATCGTTCAGATAAGCATACAAATCCGCATGACCACTTTATAAGTTGGGATAACCAACGAGGGTTTCCGAAACCGGGATCACCAATAAATTATCCTGACGAAGCCCCCGAATTTAAAAATTACAAAGGAGTTACTTATATGAATGGCAGTATACCTGATGAAAAATATTTTGAGGAAATGAGGTTTAAAACTATAAGCGATTTTAAATGGGCGATGGAATATAATAGCGAGGTTGAATTTGAGTGGAACGAAAAAGTTTATTCCATAACCCATCCTGATGGAATTATAAGTATCTGTGAAGGAAATAAATATTCTGAAGCAAAAGACTATGAAACAGCTGACGAAGCTTTGGAATACGTAATTGACGGGCAAAGACTAAGAGAAATTATAACAAAGGTAAAAGTTTGGAGCAGAACTATATAAATACGTAGAATGATAATTATTGGCAGAGGTAAAGTTTTACCCCTGCCGTTTTTATTCTGACTTTCAGTACATATGATCTTATTTGATTAAAATTCTGAATTTTTATATGATGTTAGTATATTGCATAAAAGGAAGGAAATAAATAATATGAGCAAAAATGTATTGATATTATCAGGAAGTCCGAGACTTTACGGAAATTCGGATTTGCTTTGTGATGAGTTTTTAAAAGGTGCGGATGAAGCGGGGCATGACGTTGAAAAGGTATTCTTGCGTGATATGAAAGTTGCCGGATGTATTGGATGTGAATCTTGCTATAAAGACGGA
>CASFSH010000106.1 GCA_949297205.1 uncultured Bacillota bacterium
TCGGATAATCTCTGTAATTGTGTTTCTTCCGCAAAAAGATTGATCTGCATTTCACTTCTACCGCCTTTATTATAGTATCTTTATTATACCATAATCTGACGATTTTTTCAACACTTTTTTTCTGAATTTTTAGAGGTTACCATATGTTATAAAAAGGTAAAAACGGGAATAATAATAAAGAAATAAATATTATATCTGAAAAAATTTGTTGCTTTTTGTTTGGATATGTAAAAAAATTAAAAAAACTATTGACAAATTTTTATGAGTATGCTATACTATACCATGTTGTTTGGCTCGGTAGTTCAGTTGGTTAGAACGCTAGCCTGTCACGCTAGAGGTCGTGGGTTCGAGCCCCATCCGAGTCGCCAAAATCCTGAATGCATAGGCATTCGGGATTTTTAATTTTTGCAGGATGTTTATATGCAGCATGTGAATATAGAAATACAAATGTAAAACGTAGAAAGAGGTTTTTTTATGGATTTTAAAAATTTAAAAGCATTTATGGATCACTTAACTGATGACCTTGTACCTGGAAACGCAATAAGTGTATATTACGAGAATAAAGAAGTATACAATTATGCTTCAGGGTATGCGGATATAGAAAACAAAAGACCTATGAGTCCGGATGATATGATATTTATATATTCCTGCTCAAAGGTTGCAACGGTGGTTTCTGCAATGCAGCTTTTGGAAAGAGGAAGGTATCTTCTTTCCGATCCGCTTTATGAGTACATCCCCGAATTTAAGGATATGTATGTAAAAACCGGTGACGGGAAAATAAAAAAAGCAGAAAATGATATAAAAATATGGAATCTTCTTACAATGACTGCAGGATTTAATTACAATCAGAATAAAGACGCACCTCATATAATCAAGGCTAATGAAATAACAAAAGGCAAAATGAATACTGTTGATGTTATAAAATGTCTTGCGGAACAGCCTCTTGATTTTGAACCGGGAGAAAGGTGGCAATACAGCCTTTGTCATGATGTTTTAGCAGCATTTGTAGAAGTTGTTTCCGGAAAGAAATTCAGAGATTATGTAAAGGAAAATATATTTGAACCGGTGGGAATGAATAATTCATACTATCATTTGCAGCCGGGAATGGAAGAAAAAATGGCGCGTCAGTACATATATAGAACGGTTGATCCGGATAAATTTGATATGGTAGAGGCACAGAGTAAAGGAAGCAGTAAAAAAGGATACTGGGAAAATTACGGAATAAAAAATGATCATATACATTCAAACGAATATGACAGCGGGGGAGCCGGTATAATTACAACTGTTTCGGATTATGCGAAGTTTGCAAATGCACTCGCAAATAACGGCACAGCACAAAACGGTGAAAAAATTTTATCAAAAGGTACAATTGACCTTATGAGAACAAATCAGCTATCACCTGAACAAAAGAGATATTTTTCATGGTCGCAGTTAAGGGGCTATGGATATGGATTGGGTGTGCGTACACTTATTGACAAATCACAGGCATCATCTGTCGGTTCAATCGGTGAATTTGGATGGGGAGGCGCCGCAGGCGCAACTATTCTTGTTGATCCGGACAGAAAATTTTCCTTCTTTTATTCTCATCATATGCTGAATCCTCATGAGGATTATTATCAGCCGAGATTGAGAAATGCAGCATATTCCGGAATCTGATTATGGGAAGGTAAGTACATAAGGGGTTGAAATAATATGACGCAAGAAGAAAAACAAGTGATGATGGTGGAGTCATCAATTCCCGGACTTATAGGGAAAATGGCATTTCCTACAATAATAAGTATGCTTGTTACCTCATTTTATAATATGGCAGACACATTTTTTGTGGGGAAAATCGAATCAAACAGTGCTACAGCGGCAGTGGGGGTTGTATTTCCTCTTATGGCAATAATACAGGCTGTCGGTTTTTTCTTTGGACATGGTTCGGGAAATGCAATTTCCAGAAGATTGGGTTGTAAGAATATAGAGGCAGCCGAACAGCTGTCCTCCTGCGGTTTTTATCTTGCATTATTCAGCGGATGTCTGATACTTGTTTTCGGACTATTGTTTTTGGAACCCCTTGCTTATTTGTTGGGTTCTACAGATACCATATTGCCTTATTCAAAATCATATCTCGGTATAATATTGATAGGTGCGCCCTTTATGACGGCATCTCTTGTTCTTAATAATCAGATGCGTTTTCAGGGAAATGCATTTTATTCAATGATAGGAATTACAACAGGTGCAGTACTGAATGTGATACTTGATCCGATTCTTATATTTATTTTTGATATGGGAGTGGCAGGTGCGGCGGCTGCAACGATTATCAGTCAGTTTATAAGTTTTATACTGCTCTTAATAGGAATAAAAAAGGCAAATTGTGTGCCTATCAAAATAAAGAATATTGTTTATTTACCAAATCAGATAGGAGAAATATTCAGAGGCGGATTTCCTTCTTTATGCAGGCAAGGTCTTGCAAGTATGGCAACGGTATTTTTAAATCATGCAGCAGGACCATACGGTGACGCTGCAATTGCGGCAATGACAATAGTTACAAAAATTACCGGTTTTGCAAATTCGGCAATTATAGGCTTCGGACAAGGTTTTCAGCCTGTTTGCGGTTTTAATTATGGAGCAGGGCGTAAAGACAGAGTTTCGGAAGCATTTTGGTTTTGCGTGAAAATATCTTCTGTTGTTCTTGTGGGATTGTGTGTACTGGGTATATTTTTTTCCGGTGAACTTATAGGATTGTTCAGAAAAGATGATATTGATGTTATAGAAATCGGAACAAGAGCATTGAGATATCAATGTCTTACATTACCTCTTTCCGGATGGATAATATTAAATAATATGATGTTCCAGACATGTCGAAAGACTGTTCCGGCAAGCGTCTTGGCATCTGCAAGACAGGGATTGTTTTTTATTCCCTGTGTATTGATTTTTCCTTTATTCTGGAATCTTACGGGAGTGGAGATCAGTCAGTCCATTGCTGATATAATGGCTTTTGTCCTTGCTGTTATATTAAATGTAAAACTTATGAAAAAAATATAATTATTCTGCAAAAATAACTCAAAAATGAGAAAAAAATCATAAAAAAAAGAGTTATGTCGATTTTTGTAACGTTATGTCGTGCAAAAAATAAAAAAATATAAAATTTCAAATTTTTTTCGTAAAATCTATTGCATTATTAAATCTTTTGTGTTAGAATATGCCTTAGAAAAGCGTATCTGTTTGTTATGTTTGATTATGAAAATGCATACAGTTATGTGCAGTCATTAACGGAGACAAGCATATATGAAATTATGTACGCATTTTGTATGTACTTTGACTTAAGTATATTGTTAAATTACCTTTTATAGGTAAGATATGCAATCGGATATCTTTTTATTTCAACGAAAATGAGGTGTGTTCATTAATGAATGACAAAATATCTGTGTTAATTGCAGATGACAACAGAGTTTTTGCAAACAATGTAGCAGCTTACTTGAAAACACAATCGGATTTTTTGGTGGCAGGATGTGCTTATGACGGTGATGAGGCATTGGGAATGATTTTAGAAACAAAACCCGATATGGTATTGTTGGATATTATCATGCCGAAACGTGACGGTCTCAGCATACTTAAGCGTCTGAATGAGATGAGATTGGACAAGACACCCACCGTTATAGCAATTTCCGTGGCGGATACTTCGTGGATAACCGAATCGGTATCAAGACTGGGTGCAAGATATTTCTTGCTGAAACCTCAAAGCAGTGAAGCAATTGCAGATGCATTGAGAACATTTTCAAATGTTCCGAGACAATCTGTCAGAAGTGTGGTTGCAAATGCAAATACTGTACCCGATAAAGTTAAGCCGGATCTTGAATCGGTAGTCACAGAGTTTATACATGAGCTTGGAGTACCTGCACATATTAAAGGTTATCAGTATATAAGAACTGCAATAATGATGGTTGTAAATAATATGGAAATGTTGAATTACATAACCAAACAGTTATATCCTGCTATTGCCAAAAAATACGGTACTACGTCTTCAAGAGTAGAAAGAGCAATCAGACATTCAATTGAAGTGGCTTGGTCAAGAGGAAAGCCGGAAACGATGAATGAAATTTTTGGGTATACAATTGATACCGAGAAGGGAAAACCTACAAATTCGGAATTTATTGCTATGGTGGCCGACCGTATTCGTCTTCAGATTAAATGAAAACCAAATATTAACGTTGAATTCAAAAGACTTACAAATAACTGTCAGAGTACCGTTAGCTTTGACAGTTTTTTATTTTGAAGATTAAATTAATAATACATATCATCTTTTTTCGCTGTATAACTTGAAAAAATAAAAAAAATATGTTAGAATTTCAATTAAATGTAATTGTATTAAAAATAATGGGTGAATATATGTTTTATACTTATATAATCAGATGTGAAGACAATACTCTTTATACCGGAATAACAACGGATCCGAAGAGAAGATTCAGGGAGCATTTTTCAAAAAGTAAAGAATGTGCAAAATATACTTTTCGGCATGGTGTAGTAAAAATGGAGGCTTTGTGGAGTTCGCCCGATAGATCTTCTGCCTCAAGACTGGAGTATCAGATAAAAAAATTAACAAAAATCTGTAAAGAAGCATTGATAAATGAACCGGAAAATTTATCTTTATATTTTGAAGAAAAAATAAAAGATGAATACAAAACCGAATTGGAAATTGTAAAAAAAATAAACAAATCAAATATTGTAAAATTGTAAAAAACGTCTAAATATTACTGTGTAAAATGATATTTTTTTATTATTTTGTACAAAGTAATTGACTTTTTGACACATACATAATATAATGTGTCAAAGGTTATATTTTGAGAAAATAAGCAGCTTTTGTTTGCTTCTTTTTTCATGCAATGTTTTATGCCGTTTATGGCGGCGGAATGGAGGACAAAATGAAAAGAAAAATACTGTCGGTAGTTTTTGCACTGGCAATGGCAATTAATCTGTCGGTTGTCAGTTATGCAGAAGAAGAAACATGGACACCCCAAGCATCTGACTGGGCAATGGAAGAACTATTAAAAGCACAAAATGCAAATCTTGTTCCGGATATGCTGAAGGAAAAAGATCTAACACAAAAAACAACGAGGGAAGAATTTGCCGAAATTTCAGTAAAAGTTTATGAGGCTTTGGCAAAAAAGGAAGCAGAGGCAGTAAATGAAAATCCATTTACCGATACTCGTAACGAACAGATATTAAAGGCATATAATCTTGGTATAACAAACGGAATGACAGAAACAACTTTTGAACCTGACAGCTTTCTGACCCGTGAACAGGCAGCGGTAATGCTTTCAAGAGCATATGAAAAAGCATTTGAGCTTGACAAATTGCCGGAATATGATGCGCCTGAACCATTTGCAGATGATGATATGATTTCTGATTGGGCAAAAGAAGCTGTTTATTATATGGCAGCGAACGGAATTATTACCGGAATGGATGATAATATGTTTGCACCGAAATACACAACAGATGAAGAAGAAGCAAGCGGCTATGGAAGTGCTACAAGAGAACAGTCGCTTTTAATCGCGGTAAGAATATATGATAAATTTGCAGTTGCTGAGGATGAAACAACAGATGATGAAGAAAAGCTGCCGGCTGATGAAGATCAGACCGAGCAGGAGGAAGAAGTGACGGATGATACCGAAACTGATTCTGATAAAGAGGATTATACCATAGGTTTTATCGGCGGATCATTGACTCAGGGCGGATCAACATGGATAAATGCAGTAAAGAATTTCTTTGCAGAAAAATATCCTGATAAAAATATCGTTACGATAAATGCAG
>CASFSH010000107.1 GCA_949297205.1 uncultured Bacillota bacterium
ATAATAGCTATCTTTTTCAACTTATCACCTTCTGTTTTTATCGATTGCGGTTTTTTTAACTGCTGAAATTAAAGATTTTCTTATATCTTCGCATTTAGTTTCTTTTTTTATTGTGTTTCTGGCTATAAATATGACATCAAATCCCGTAAAATCAATATCACTTAATCTTACGCTCTCTTTCATAAGTCTTCTAGCCCTGTTTCTCATAACCGCATTGCCGACTTTTTTACTTGCCAGAAAAGCAATTCGTCCGTACGACAGTCCGTTTTCCTTAAAAAAAACCACCACATATTTATGGGCGGTCGATTTTCCTTTTTTATATACTCTGTCGAAATTTCGTTTTCCGCTTAATACATTTTCTTTAAGCATTTTACTTAAGCTGTCAGAGATTTTCTGCCCTTAGCTCTTCTGTTTTTAAGAATATTTCTTCCACTCTTAGTCTTCATTCTTTTTCTGAAGCCGTGTTCTTTCTTTCTCTGTCTTTTCTTAGGTTGAAAAGTCATTTTCATGATCGTTACCTCCTTTTAATTTTCTCATTCCCAATCTGAATCTCAATCGGGTACACATGCTTTGTAATTATACTGTTTAAGATAAAAAAAGTCAATAAAAACACCTTTCCATTTACATTTCATCATGTTTAATATGCTAAAAATAAAAAAATATCTGCTAATTTTTTTTATAATCATCAATATTTAGTGGTGCTGTTAATATTATTAACAACTTTATCAACAACCTGTGGATAATTTATAAAAAATCAAAATTACTTAATAGTTTTTTTATCACTTGTCTGTGGATAACTTTGTTGATATTATATTTAGTGTCACTTTAATTTTAAGGAGATAATTATTTAATGAGCGATTATAATAAAAAATGGGCATATGTGCTGGAACTACTTGAACCTGAAGTTAATGAAGTAACATTTGAAACATGGTTTGAGCCTCTTAAATTCAGTTCAATAGATGAAAAAAAAGGTATCCTCTATATATTGTGCGATACTGAATTTGCCATATCTACAATTAACAACAGATACATGCATCTTTTAGAAGGATATGCTGAAGCTGTATTTAAAAATAAATATAAAATAAAACTTATTCTTGAAGGAAATATAAGTGAAAATAAAAATGAAATCAAAAAAGTTTCATTTTCCACAACTTCCACAGTAAATGAAGATTTTGATAAGGAACTTATATCAAATCCAAAATATACATTTGATAATTTTGTAGTTGGTTCAAATAACGAATATGCTCATGCAGCTGCTCTTGCCGTTGCTGAAAATCCTTCAAAAAATTTTAATCCTCTTTATCTTTACAGTGAATCAGGACTCGGTAAGACTCATCTTATGTATGCTATATGCAATCATATTATGCAGCATTATAAAGATAAAAAAGTTTTATATGTAACAAGTGAAATGTTCACGAATGAAATAATAAGTGCTATAAAATACGAAAAAACCAGAGAATTCAGAGATAAATACAGACAAATGGATGTTCTTCTGATAGATGATGTACAATTTTTTGAAGGAAAGGAACAAACACAAGAGGAGCTCTTTAATACATTTAACTATCTTTATGACAACAATAAGCAATTGGTTTTTTCCAGCGACAGACCTCCGAAAGAATTAAAAAATCTTGATGAAAGACTAACATCAAGATTCGGATGGAAAATTGTAGCCGATATAAAAAAGCCAAATTACGAAACAAGAATGGCTATATTAAGCAAAAAAGCCGAACAGGAAAATCTTGAAATAGATGATAATATAGAAACAGTCCTCTCGATGATAGCCGAAAGAGTTACAACAAATGTACGAGAGCTTGAAGGAGCATTTACAAATCTCTACACAATGGCTGTTATGCTCGGAAAAAAGATAACACCTGAATTTGCAAGGGAAAATCTGCAGAATATATTTACTGATGATCAAAAAGACATAAATGTTGAAACAATAAAAAGAGTAGTAAGTAAATATTTCAACATATCGGTAAAGGATATAGAAGGCAGAAAAAGATCAAGGAACATATCACATCCAAGACAGATAGCAATGTATCTCACAAGAGAATTTACTGATCTTTCACTTCCTAATATAGGGAAAGCCTTTGGAGGAAAAGACCATACAACAGTGCTTCACGCATATGAAAAAATATCTGAAGAAATAAAAAAAGATAATCCAACAAAAGCATATGTAGATGAAATAATATCAAGAATAAAAATATAAACATATTTGTGGAAAAAAACTGCTGTTTTATCCACATTTTATCAACAGGAAAGAGTATTTATATTTCAACAGTAACAGCTCTTTTCCACAAATTCACAGATACTACTACTTCTATTACTATAAAATAATATAAAAATATCAGAAAGTCTGGAGGAATATCATTATGAAATTTACCTGTAATCAACAGATACTTGCAAAAGCCTTGAACACAGTTTCAAAGGCCGTAACTGTAAGAACTACGATTCCTATTCTAAAAGGGATTCTTATAGAAGCAAAAAATGGAAAAATAAAATTAAGCGCATCAGATCTTGATATAAGCATAGAAAAAACTGCAGAAGCAGTAATAGAAGAAGAAGGAAGTCTTGTAGTTTCAGCAAGACTTTTCAGCGATATCATCAGAAAACTTCCTAATGAAAGTATAAGCTTTGAAAAAATTGATGGAAACAATATGCTCATAAAAACTGCAGGAAGTGAATTTACAATAGTAGGACAACCTTCAGATGAGTTTCCTGATATAACTGATGTAGGAGATGTTATATCTACCCTTTCCTTTGATAAGGAAATATTGAAATATATGATTAAAAGTACATACTTTTCTGCAAGTTCAGACGATTCCAAGGGGGTTATAGTAGGTGTGCTTCTTGAAATGGAAGAAAATAGTTTTAATATGGTAGCTTTGGACGGATTTAGAATGGCAATATGCAGAGAAAGAATAAAAAACGAAAAAGAAGGAAATATAATAATTCCTGGAAAAACTATAGCTGAAATCCTTAAAATCCTCTCTGAATCCGAAGATGAACAGGATATTGAAATGGTAGTTGGAAAGAAAAAGGCAAATGTACTTATGAAAGATACCAGAATTTCCGTAAATCTCATAGACGGTGAATTTATAAAATACAGAGATATACTTCCTAAGGAATCAACTACAAGAATAAATATAAACAGACAGGAGTTTCTTACAGGTATAGAAAGGGCTTCTCTACTTGCGAAGGAAGGAAAGAATAATCTTATAAAATGTACGATTTCAGGAAATCTTCTCACCATAAACTCAAAATCTGAGGAAGGGACCGTAAAAGAGGATATAATAATGGAAAAGACCGGAGAAGATATGCAGATAGGATTTAATTCAAAATATCTTTCAGAAGCGCTAAAAGCTATAGAAGATGAAGAGATAATGCTGGAACTTAAAACTTCTGTCACTCCTTGCATAATAAAACCTGTTGAGGGAAACGGATATGAATATCTTGTACTTCCTGTAAGAATTTCATCAAATTAATAAATAATTTAAGCGAGTTATGTATATAGAGAAATTATCCCTTGAAAATTATAGAAATTATAAAACCTTTGAAGCGGTGTTTGATAAAAAAGTAAATCTTATTTTAGGAGAAAATGCTCAAGGAAAAACAAATCTTATAGAATCTATTTATATGTCTTCGTTCGGAAAATCGTTCAGAACTTCAAAAGACAGAGAGGTTATCTGTTTTAATAAAGATTATTGCAGGATAAAAATAGATTATATTAAGTACGGAGATAAGGGAACAGTTGAAATATATATAGGAAATGACGGAAAGAAAGGAATAAAGACTGACGGAATAAATGTAAAAAAAATTTCACAGTTAGTTGAAAATATTCTGTGCGTAATATTTTCTCCTGAAGATCTTAAAATAGTCAAAGAAGAGCCTTCAAAAAGAAGAAATTTTATAGATAGAGAACTTTGTCAGCTTCGTGTAAAATACATGGACAGTCTTGCAAAATATAAGAAAATTCTTCTTCAAAGAAATACATATCTTAAAGAAAAAAATCCTGATAAAAATATAATAAATGTATGGGATGAACAATTGGCTGATGTGGGAGCTGATATAATAACAGAAAGAAGCGGATTTGTAGAAAAGATAAATCTTATAAGTGCGGAAATTCACAGTAAAATAACAGATGGAAAGGAAAAGTTAGTTATATCTTATGTTCCGAATATTTCAGATGAAGGTACAAAAGATGAAATAAAAAGCAGGTTTTTAAAAAGTCTTGAAGAAAGTTTAAATAAGGATATTTACAGCTGCAGCACATCAAGGGGTCCTCATAAGGATGATATGAAAATAACTGTTGATGGTAAAGATGCAAGAAAATATTGCTCTCAAGGGCAGCAGAGAACGGCAGCTCTTTCATTAAAACTTGCGGAAATTTTCCTTATAAAAGAGGAAAAGGAAGAAAGTCCGGTTCTCCTTTTAGATGATGTATTAAGCGAGCTTGACAGTGAAAGGCAGAAATTTTTAATAAATAGTCTGCATGATATTCAGGTGTTTATAACAGCCACGGAAATACCAGATGAAGTTATGAAATCAATGGAAGAAAGAAAAATATTAAATATTAAAAAAGGCTTCCTGATATAGGTAAATAAAAAAACGTCCGTTAAATTGCAAAAATGGGCGTTTTATTGTATAATGAAATGTATTTTATAAACTATTAATAGAGGTGAAAAACATGGCAAAAGAAAATTTGTCCCAGCAGTATGGTGCCGATCAGATTCAGGTGCTTGAGGGGCTTGAGCCGGTAAGAAAAAGACCGGGAATGTATATAGGCTCTACAGGAGAAAAAGGACTTCATCATCTGGTATATGAGATTGTTGATAACAGCGTGGATGAAGCTCTTGCAGGCTTTTGTAAGAACATACATGTAACAATAAACGAAGATAATTCCATAACCGTTGAAGACGACGGAAGAGGAATGCCTGTGGATATACATCCGAAGGAAAAAATCCCTGCCGTTGAGGTTATACATACAGTTCTTCATGCCGGAGGTAAATTCGGCGGTGGCGGATACAAGGTATCCGGCGGTCTTCACGGTGTAGGTGCATCCGTTGTAAATGCTCTTTCCACAAGAATGGAAGTAGAAGTAAAAAGAGACGGCAGCATATATGCCCTCGCCTTTGAAAGAGGTAAGACAGTTGAAAAAATGCATGTAATAGGACAGTCAAAGGATACAGGCTCAAAGAGTACATTTTGGCCGGATTCTGATATTTTTGAAGAAACTGTCTTTAATTTCGATACCCTTGAACACAGATTAAGGGAAATGGCATTCCTTAATAAGGGAATAAGAATAACTCTTACGGATAAAAGAGACGGTGAAGAAAAAAAAGAGGAATTCCATTATGAGGGCGGAATAAAGGAATTTGTCCAGTATATCAATA
>CASFSH010000108.1 GCA_949297205.1 uncultured Bacillota bacterium
TTTTTTTAAACCTATTTTCCAACAAAAAACAAACGCTGCCACCAATAAGAGTATAATCGGAATAACCATTTTGAATCCATGCCTTTTTTTTGCTTTATTTCGTTCCTGGATATCTAAAAACAGTATAGCACATATCCATGAAAA
This sequence comes from uncultured Bacillota bacterium, assembly GCA_949297205.1. Lineage (GTDB taxonomy): Bacteria > Bacillota > Clostridia > UBA1381 > UBA1381 > RGIG1988. The sequence continues at coordinate 145 of CASFSH010000108.1, forward strand.
AGGATATTAAAACTATAATTATATAATACAAGGTATATAATCTGATAAATAAAAGACTGAAAGATAGGAATTACATCTATATATTGATAAAGATGAATAAATTTGTTATTATTTAACAGAAACTGCAAAATAGTTGTACGCCGATTGCACAAAAAGGACAGATTAAATTACTCATATGAATCAGTCAAATTATAAATGTATGACGCATGAAGAAAATCACAAAACTAAATACTGATTGATACTTGATTTTTTTGTGTTTTTGTGTTATAATGATATCTAATGGGTGAAGTTGAGTAATTCACCGTCAGCCGGCTTCAGTACAGCCGGAAGTTATGGAGGTAAACGTAATTATGGCGAAAAAGGCAAAAGAAAAAGAATTTGATATGCAGGCACTCGAAAATCAGAAAATAGTCAATGTTGAGCTGAACAGTGAAATGAAGAAATCATATATTGATTATGCAATGAGTGTTATTGTGAGCCGTGCACTGCCTGATGTCAGAGACGGAATGAAACCGGTTCACAGACGTATTTTATATGATATGTATGAATCAAATTTATTTTACGAAAATGATTTTCGTAAATCAGCTGCTACTGTCGGAGATGTTCTAGGTAAATATCACCCCCATGGTGACAGTTCCGTTTATGATGCAATGGTAAGACTTGCACAGGATTTCTCATTGAGATATCCTCTTATACAGGGAAAGGGTAACTTTGGTTCGGTGGACGGAGATCCCCCGGCGGCATATCGTTATACCGAAGCAAAAATGGCAAAACTTGCGGCGGAAATGCTTTCTGATATAGAAAAGGAAACCGTAGATTATGTTTCAAACTATGATGATAAACGTCTTGAACCAAGTGTATTGCCTTCGAGATTTCCAAATCTGCTGGTAAACGGTTCGGCAGGAATTGCCGTAGGTATGGCAACAAATATTCCTCCTCATAATTTATGTGAAGTCATAGACGGAATAATCGCAACAATAGAAGATCCCGAAATAACCATAGATGAAATAATGAATTATATAAAAGGTCCGGATTTTCCTACAGGCGGTATTATTATGGGAAAAAGCGGGATACGAAGCGCATATCAGACAGGAAAAGGCAAGATAACGATGCGTGCAAAAGCCGAAATAGAAGAATTTGAAAATGGAAGAACACGTATACTTATTACAGAACTGCCATATCAGGTAAATAAAGCAAAACTGGAAAAACATATAAACGAGCTTGTACGTGACGGAAAAATTGACGGTATAGCCTCAACACGTGATGAATCTGATGAAAATATGCGTCTTATTGTGGATTTGAAAAAAGATGCAAATCCCAATATTGTTCTTAATAATCTGTATAAGCTTACGCAAATGCAGGACACATTCGGGGCAATTTTGATTGCACTTGTGGACAAGGAACCGAAAATACTGAATTTAAGAGAGATAATTGATTATTATATTGCTCATCAGGAAGATGTTATCGTAAGAAGAACAAAATTTGATTTAAAAAAAGCGGAAGAACGTGCCCATATACTTGAAGGTTATAAAATTGCAATAGATTATATTGATGAAGTAATAAATGTTATTCGTTCTTCAAAATCAATTCCCGATGCCAAACAGTCATTGCAGGAAAGATTTAGTTTGTCGGAAACACAGGCAACTGCAATTGTACAGATGCAGTTAGGACGTTTATCAGGTCTTGAAAGAGAAAAGATAGAAGAAGAATATCAGCAAATTGAACAAAAAATATCAGAATATAAGAATATACTTGAAAATGAGAGTGTTGTTCTGGATATTATAAAAAATGACCTTACTCAAATAAAGAATAAGTACGGTGATGAGAGAAGAACCGAAATTGCCATGAATATAAATGAGATTGACGATGAGGATCTTATAGAAGAAGAAGATGTCATAATAACGCTTACTCACAGCGGATATACAAAAAGAGTTCCTGTTACCACATATAAGTCCCAGCACAGAGGCGGACGTGGCATTTCGGGAATGTCAACAAGAGAAGAAGATTTTGTTGAGCACATATTTACAACATCAACTCATAATACAATTTTGTTCTTTACAACAAAAGGTATAGTATATCGTTTGAAAGGTTACCAGATACCTGAAGCAGGAAGACAGGCAAAGGGTACTGCAATTGTAAATCTTTTACCTCTTGAAACGGATGAAAAAATTACAGCAATGATTCCAATAAAAGACTTTGAAGAAGGAAATTATCTTATGTTTGTAACACGTAACGGAACTGTAAAGAAAACAGGGGTTATGGATTATTCAAAGATAAGAAACAGCGGTTTACGGGCAATAGAGCTTGTTGAGGGTGACAGTCTTATAAATGTTCTTTTAACCGACGGTACAAAGAATGTCATAATAGGAACAAGAAATGGTATGGCAATAAGATTTGATGAAAATGATGTGCGTGCAATGGGAAGAACAACAAGAGGTGTAAGAGGCATATCTATAAAGAAAGATGATTTTGTTGTGGGTGCATGTCTTGCACAGGAGGATAAAGTTTTATTGGTTGCAACTGAAAACGGATTCGGTAAAAAGACAGAACTTTCGGAATATAAGACTCAAAATAGGGGCGGAAAAGGTATTTTGACATATCGTTTGACTGAGAAGACAGGAAAAGTTGCGGCATTGGCTACAGTAAACGATGAAAATGACATTATGCTGATTACATCCGACGGGATAATTATAAGAACACATGTTTCGGAAATAAGCACATACGGCAGGCAGACGCAGGGAGTAAGAATAATGAAACTTGCAGATGATGTAAAGCTTGTAAGTATGGCTGTTACCGAAAAAGAAGAAGAATCGGATGAAAGTCAGGAAGAAATTCAGGAAACGGAAAATAAAGGAGAATGATTGATATGTTAAAAAAACTTTTAGCTATTGTTATGACAGCAGGTATGATATTTACTATGGCAGCTTGTAATGAAAAAAAAGAGGAAACTCAAACAACACCTGAAACTCAACAGGAACAACAAGAGGCAACAGCAGATCCTCAGACAGAAGAAACACAGGACACTGAAAATGCCGATTTATATGCAGACGCTATTCCTTTCACAATTGAACTTGAAAATGGTGGAGTGATGAAGGGAGAATTATATCCGAATCTTGCACCAAAAACTGTAGAAAATTTTGTAAAGCTTGCAGAGGAAAAATTTTATGATGGACTTATATTCCATCGTGTAATTCCAGGTTTTATGATTCAAGGCGGCGGATATGATGCTGATATGAACGTGAAAGAATCGGAAGAAATTGTGGGAGAATTTGATGCAAACGGATTTAATAATCCTTTAAAACACACAAGAGGAGTTATTTCAATGGCAAGAACCAATATGCCTGATTCGGCATCAAGCCAGTTCTTCATCATGCATGAAGATTATCCGTCATTGGATGGCCAGTATGCTGCATTTGGAAGAATTACCGAAGGATTGGAATATATAGATGAGATAGCCGAAGCAGAAACAACAACCGACCCTAAATACGGTATGTCAGACTTCCCGGTCAATCCTGTAGTTATAAAGACAATTACAATTGATAAATAATAAAACCGTAATGAAAGGAATAGAGTTATGAGTGATATTATTATTACAATGAAAAACGGCGATGTAATGAAAGCAGAATTATATCCCGAAATCGCACCGATAACAGTTGAAAATTTCATAAAGTTAATAAATGAGAAATTTTTTGACAGGCTAATATTTCACCGCGTAATTAAAGATTTTATGATACAGGGCGGCGGATATGATGAAAACGGAAATCATAAACAAGCCGAAGAAATAAAAGGTGAATTTACCAGAAACGGTGTAAGGAACGACTTAAAACATACAAGAGGAGTCCTATCAATGGCAAGAACTTCTTTTCCTAACAGTGCATCAAGCCAATTTTTCATAATGCATAAGGATTCACCTCATCTTGACGGTCAGTATGCGGCATTCGGAAAAATTACCGAAGGAATTGATGTTGTTGATAAGATTGCGGGAGTTGCTACTGATTTTAGCGATTGCCCGATTGAAGTGCAGGTAATTGAATCAATCAGAATGGCGTAGTATAGACCAAAAATCATCATGATAAGAAAGTGACTGATAATGGATATTTTAATTTAAAATATCATTTTAAATTAAAATTTGGGTATGAAAAAAATTGCATACCCTTTTTGTTTTGATAAACAAGAAGCTCCGACCTTAATACGGGTCGGAGCAATAATTTTAGCTGTTTAATTCTATTTCACCGTGTGCTTCTTCAAACTCGGCTATTCTCTTTTTAATAAGCTGCTCAATTTCTTTATTCTTGGTTCTGCCCTCATATTCGGCAATGTATGCGAGCTTATCGAGCAAAAGCTTAGAAATGCGCAATGTATATCGTGGTAAATTATCTTTCATAATGGCTCACCTCTGACTAAGTATTGACTAAATTATATCACTGTGGTATAATCATTATGCACAAATGACAAAGTTATTACGCATAGTTTTTTAAGGAGTCAAAAATATGAAAACAGCAGTAATTGGGAAAGAGGTTTAAGTGTTGAAAATTTGGAGTTATATATTCCGAAAAAACTGATGAAATTGTGTCAGGTGGAGCAAAGGGCGTTGATACCTCTGCAAGAAAATACGCCAAGGAAAAGGGAGTTAAATTAACAGAGTATTTGCCGGAATATGAAAAATACGGCAGGTCAGCACCGCTAAAAAGAAACATTACAATTATCGAGTACGCAGATGCTGTTTTGGCGTTTTGGGACGGACAATCACGAGGTACAAAATTTGTTATAGATAATTGCAGAAAGAGAAATATCCCATTAAAAGTATATATTAAAATCAAATAAATTGTCAGAAATTATTTATCGGTTTATTTTTTTATTTTTGAAAAGTTGTAAAATAAAATGACCAAAAAAGATGACTCACATTGAGAACTCTGATATAATGTTAAGTGACCAAACTAAACATAGAAAAGAGTAATCAATATG
>CASFSH010000109.1 GCA_949297205.1 uncultured Bacillota bacterium
TTTGCCTTATCATCATTTGTAAAGCTTTCGGTTGTATGAGTATGTACTATTAAAATCTGAGGACCGTCGGAATCCAATGAAAATCCCAAATCTTCATTTATTAATTCCTGAGGGTCTACGGCGATATTCGCTGAATTGGAAATTGACATACCCTTTGCAACAGAAACTTCTTCTACCGGTTTTTGTTCTTCCTGTGCAGGCTGAGGCTCAGGTGTTTGAGTCGGTTCGGGAGAAGGGGTAGGCTGAGGATATACAACATCCTGAGGATTTACACCGTCATTTGTTTCGTCGTATTCGGGAGAATAATTGTAAAGTATTGTTTCAGGCTTAGTTAAATCAAATCCCAAAAGAGCGGATATAAATGATTTAATACCGTCTGTTATGCCGTTATCGGTATGTAGTTCCGAGGACAGTATAATGTTGTGAAAATCTTCTGCGGAGGTGTACTGTTCAACATTGTCGGAATTGCTGCCGTGGGTTGCGGCAAATATACAAAAAGAAATAACAACTATAACGCATACAAATAAAATTATATTTTTACGGGTTATTATTATCGTTTTAAATCTTTTGTTATTTATAAACTTCATATATGGACTTCCTTATCTTTTTTTTACTATTCTATTTAATTAAATATAAAAATATTACTTTATATTAAAATCGGTTGTTGTGTTTTCAAGAATATGAGAGAATGAAAACACATATATTGTAGTAAAAAACATAAAAGGAGCGGAGGATTGCAATGTATAAATTCCTGGTTAAGACAAAGGATAAGGAGAAAATTTTTATATACAGACCTTATGACGGAATATGCGAAATTACCCTGAGGGCGGGAAGAATGACAGAACCACAATGTATATGCAGAGAGGGTAGTGAAGTTTTTTTCGTATATAAAGATAATCAGGAGGTGATTCATCTTATTACGGCGTCTAAAAACAATCAGTTTGTATATATGTGCTGCAAGGAGGGAAAATGGAACAAATATATTATTTGCGGTATTAATGAGAGTATGGAAATAAAAAATGTTATGATAGGTTTATCAGATATAGGACAGAACTTTTTTTATTCGGCGTTGTATCATCAGGAGTATATTTTGGTTCATTGCGTGCTTGGCAACCATGCAATGCCATCTACAATAGACCGCATGAGCTGTGAAAACTTCTTTGTATATAAAAATAGAGTGTATTATTCCAATGGTGACGGCATATTGGGGTATAGCAATTTTTCCGACGGAAAACCGGATTCCTTCGTAAAATTAATGCGAGGAAAAATGCCGTATATCTTTAATTGCAGAAACGAAGAATATTTCGTGTATAAAGATGAAGATAGAATTTATGTAAATGGAGAGGAATGTGCAAATGATGCGGGGGCGGAAAATCCGATTTTGGTAAAAAACAGGGAGTCTATGATGCTGATGTGGAAAAACGGCGATTTTGTAAAGTATCTGCCCTACGAACAAAAACATTTTAATACAAAACCCATGCAGTATATTTCAAACGGTATTATACCTTCCGTATATATATATTCTGATGGAATAAGGTGCAGGGAGTATATGGGAATATCATCAAACAACAGTTTAAAATTTTTTGCCGATGACCCGTTTGCATTAGACGCTGAATATATTAAGGAAAGAGAATTTCTGAAAAAACAGGCTGAAATTTTAAATCTGAAAACTCAAATTGAATTATTAAGAAAAGAAATCAGCGATTACAGAAAACAGATACGTAATCTGAATATAATTATCAGAACCGGGGAAAATGTTTCAGGAAAAAATATTAATAATGAAAGTATTAAGGAATAAATGTGACGAAAATGTTAATTTAATAAAAATTGCTTGCAAGTAAGATACAATAAGTAGTATAATATACATATACAGACAAATTTCAGTATTTATATTTACGGGGGGATAAAAATGATATATCGTGATTTTCAGGATTTAAAATTGTCTATGCTTGCGCTTGGAACAATGAGATTGCCGATAATAGGCGGAGATGACAGCAAAATTAATGAAGAATTGGCACAGAAAATGGTAGATGAGGCAATTGAGGCGGGAATTAATTATTTTGATACCGCATGGGGATATCACAGCGGAATGTCTGAACCGTTTATAGGAAAGGCACTGTCAAAATATAACAGAAATCAATTTTATCTTGCAACAAAATTCCCGGGATATGATGTAAGCAATTTTGGTAAGGTTGAAGAAATTTTTGAGAAACAGCTTGAAAGATGCCGTGTTGATTATTTTGATTTCTATCTGTTTCATAATGTATGTGAATTAAATATAAATCAATATCTTGATGATGAGCAATATAAAACCTACAGCTATCTTATAGAACAGAAGAAAAAGGGACGTATTCGTCATCTTGGATTTTCTGCTCACGGAACAATTGATACAATGCGCAGGTTTTTGGAAAAATACGGAAAAGACATGGAGTTCTGTCAGATACAGTTAAACTACATAGACTGGAAATTTCAGGACGCAAAAGGAAAGATTGAACTTTTAAAGGAATATAATCTTC
>CASFSH010000110.1 GCA_949297205.1 uncultured Bacillota bacterium
AAGCGAAGCGGGAACTCGGAGCCACGCTTGCCTCCCTGAGTTCCGGCGATATTGCAAAACTGGCGGAAATGTGCGGCGAGATCGCCGCAGAGACCCCTCAAATCTATCAGAAGCTTTTTGTTGACCGCAATATTGATATTGCGAAGAAACTTCTTGTGCTTCTGAAAGAGAAAAAAGTGTATTTTGTACTTGTCGGCGCGGGGCATTTTGCCGGAAAGGACAATATCCGTGATCTTCTTGCGGGGGACGGCTGCCGGATTGTTCAGCTCGAAAAGACCGGCAGAAAAGGCAGCATCACGGCATCCCGCCCGGAAAAACAGGTCCTTCCCGCTCAGTGATGTTTATGCCGGCGCATATGGTATTCAGATATGTTTGCCTGTATGCCATATGCCGCTTGTTTTTATGTCTTGTGATAAGTCCGGCGAATCTTGCATGAGGGAGGCAAAAATATGCCTGGAAAACTGTTTTTTTCACAAGTATCGTTTCTTTGTTTACTCCACGTTGGTTCTGATGTCGACATTGTTGGTTTTTCCTGTTGTTATGTATTTCTTTCAGAAATTGCCGGACCAGCAAAGGTTTCAGAATATAAATTCAACAAGCACTTTTCTCCTTTTTTCTGGCAGGTATTCATTAATCGTTTATTCTCAAGAAGAAGGCAGGTTATCTTATATAAACTTGGATCAATATAAGGTATTTATTTGTTCCAATCAGAAGTCACGGCAAATTTTCCCGCCGTTTATTTTTTCTGTAAAATATCCTTTTCAGCTTGTTTCGATAAAAGTGTGTTCAGAGAAAGATGTATCTTCGCCCGGTACATTTCTTTTTTCCATACATCTGAGACTCTGAAATAATGTCCGGTGAAACGGAAGAATAAGTGGGGAGAAGCGATCTGCCGGATATTTTGTCCCAGGTAATGAAGGGTGAGCTTTTGCATTTAAGGCAATATGGATTAGGTATGGAGATTAAATTATGCAAATAAAAATAGTGATTTTCCTGCTTATTGTTAGTGTGATATTATTCTTTTTTGCCATTGATGCATATTTTAGCCTTGCAACGTTATTTGCAAGCATTGTTAGTTTTTTTATACTTCTTTGTAGCTTTCGGAATAAAAAAGATAAAATAAAATTTATTGTAACATTATTATGTTTATTATTATTTTTATTCATCATTTTTATTCTTCCTGCATTATGAATATCAAACTATTAATATATATTAGTCTTGAAAGCATAACAGTCCTTGTGCGGCGTTAATATAATCGTGAGGTGAAAAATGACTAATTCAGAACAATATGAAAGAACCATAAATTATAAAGCAGTATTCATTTTATCTTTTTGCATAATAGGGATAATATTCATTTGGGGTATGCGTTATTATACCCGTATCAGATTTGAGAAAATGCACAAGGAATGGGCACTGCAGAATGTTCAAAAAGTCTCAGATTATCTCATGAAGCATGGAAAAGTTCCTTTCTATCAAATTTACCTTAATAGGAAAGAGTTAGGACTAAGCTTAACAGATTTTACCTCTGAATATCATCGTCCTACTTACAGGAAAGCTTTGAGATATCAATCGCAAAGGGTGATTCCCAAGTTGTCCGAGGAGGAGTTTGAAAAAATTTGTTGCTTTGTTTTAGAGTATGATAAGGTAACAAAT
>CASFSH010000111.1 GCA_949297205.1 uncultured Bacillota bacterium
CAGGAAACAATCGGTGCTGAACTTGGTGCAGATGCACTTCCTACATCTTTGATTGCAGCATTGATAGGTAGTATACTGGTTATGCTGTTTATGATATTCAGATATAAGATTTCCGGTCTTATTGCAGACCTTGCGTTATTATACTATATAGGAATAGTAGCATTGATATTGGGTATATTCAGAATAAACCTCAGCCTTTCAGGTATAGCAGGTATTGTATTGTCTATTGGTATGGCAGTAGATGCTAATGTTATCATATTCGAAAGAATGAAAGAAGAGTTAAGACTCGGTAAAACTATAAAAGCCACTGTAGAATCAAGCTTCCACAAGGCATTTTCAGCTATTCTTGACTCAAATGTTACAACAATAATCACCTGTATTGTTCTGTACCTTTCAGGTATAGGAACAGTAAGAGGTTTTGCGATTACATTAGGTCTTGGTGTTGTTGCAAGTATGTTTACAGCTATAACAATTACTAAATTCCTGTTAAAACAGCTTGTTCACCTTAACATAAAGAACCGTAACGCATTGTGTGCTAAATAAGAGGAGGTAAGGAATAATGAAAAATTATAATATTAATAAAAATAAGACAAAAACCTTGCTTGTTCCGTTGGCAATAATTGTTATAGGTCTTGTATTTTTCATAATTAAAGGTTTCAATTTTGATATTGAATTTCTCGGCGGTATAAGAATGGAAGTTCAGATGGACGGCGCAGTTAACACAAGTGAGATTTCGGATTATCTTGAACAGGAAACAGGAATAAATCCTATTATTGTTCAGACAACTTCATCAGGCGTAAGTATTAAAACACAACCTATCGAAGAAGAAATGAAAAATCAGATATTTGAAAAAATGCAGGAAAAGTATGGTCTTGAAGATGACGCACTGCTTTCTGTAAGTTCGGCATCTGCAAGTTATGGTAAACAAACACAGGCAAAAACCGTATTGTTTACTTTAATCGCAATGTTATGTATTTTGATTTATATTGCTATAAGATTTGAATGGCGTTCAGCTGTTATGGCTATCATATCTTTATTTGTAAACATTTTGGTAATGATGGCTGTATATGCGATATTCCAGATTCCGTTAAATACAACTTTTATTGCGGCCATGCTTACTGTTGTGGGATATTCAATCAATGATACAATCGTTATCTTTGACCGTATCAGAGAAAATATGAGAGGTTATAATCCTAAAAAGAACGGAACAATATCAGATGTTGTTAACCTTAGTATAAACGAGTGTATTGGACGTACAATCGGTACTTCCGTAACAACTTTGGTTACTATCTTACTGCTGTACATTATCGGTGTTAATGCAGTTAAAGAATTTGCACTGCCTTTGTTAATCGGTATCACCTGCGGAACATTTACTTCAATGTTTGTTGCAACTCCTTTCTGGGGAGCATGGAAAGATGCTGAAAGAGAAGCAAAAGCTGTAGCAAAGAAAAATTAAATAAGGTAACAATACATGTATAAAAAATTCGATAATTGTATTAAAAAACAATAATTAAATAAATAGGGATCACACAAATATTAAATGGGCAAGTATAGATAGGTGTTTTATATGTGGTTTATTTATCTGCATATCTGTACTTGCCTATTGTAATAAGAAAATAAATATAGTATGATTTGTGTTCAGACAAAATACATAATTTAATATTTATTGTTATAAATATTTGGTTTTTCGTATGAGGATGGTGAGATTATATATGTATTTTAAAAGCATTACCAAACCGTATCGGTTATTAAAGCATCCAAAAATGTTTTGGGAATTTTACGTTTTTAATTTTATTAAAATATTTAGACTGAAATATAAAAAAAATAATTATTTGTTAAAAAGATCAATAAAAAAAGGGAGTTGCTTGCACAGAACGTTTTTATCAAATGAATTATTTAATGATCAAATCATTCAAAAAATCAAAAACGGAGATCCTTTCTTTGCCTGCCGATATGGCAGTACCGAATTACGATCTTGTTTTTATGCAAAATTGAAACAGGAAAAAATTTTGGATCAAATCAGTAAAGATAAACTTATGAGTCTTAAAATGTCATCTGGTGTTTTCCCACTTTCAGAAAATATGTACTTAGTTTGCGGATGAGTATACAAAAGCTATATCAAATGCCGATTTTAATGCATATTGGGGAAATGTTTTAATGGAAGAATTTATGATTGAGAAATTTATGAAAAAAGACTGTAAGCAATATGCTATGAGAGCATTGGAACCGTTTCAATATGAAAAACCGTGGACCTGTGCCTTGAAAGGTAAGAAAGTTCTTATTGTTCACCCATTTGCCGAAATTATTGAATCGCAATATAAACGCCGACATGAAATTTTCCCTGGTAAAGAAATATTGCCACAGTGTGATTTGAGTGTTATTAAAGCAATTCAATCCTCGGGTGAAGCCATTCCGGATGAATATAATGATTGGTATGAGGCACTTAATTCATTGTATCAAAAATGTATGGAAATAGATTTTGATATTGCCTTGCTTTCTTGCGGTTCATATGCTGTACCGTTGGGATCAAGACTGAAAAATAAAGGCAAGCAGGTGATTATTCCTGGCGGTATGCTTCAATTAATGTTTGGTATTAAAGGATCAAGATGGGAGCAATCACGCCCGGATATTGTCGCTATGTATAATGATGCCTGGGTGAGAGCCGGAGAAAAATATATTGTGAAAAATGCGGATAAAATGGTTGATGGTCCCGCCTATTGGTAAAGTAAATAAGTCATATGATATTTTGTGTATAAATTTTGCAGATATAAACTAAGCTGTTGCAATTGAACGTTTTATAACGTATATTGGCAACAGCTTTAATTATTAAAAGAATAATAGATGAAAAGCTGAATTAGTCAGAATATATGATAATGAAATATATAAAAAATATCTTACTCATATCAGTAATAAAAAATTATGTCAACAAACTAACATTATTAAAAATATTGACTTTACCCCGGTTTGATGTTATAATAAAAATAATAATAAAAACGGATATATGCCCTCGAAATGAAAAATGTATTTCGGGGGCGTATACTGTAAGAGAACAAAAGAATAACTTATAGTTTTATTTATAAATTCAGTATGTCGGAACGGAGGAACAATATGAAAAAACCGGAATTGCTTGCGCCGGGAGGAAGTCTTGAAAAATTGAAAATAGCAATAGATTACGGGGCTGACGCAGTATATGTTGGGGGAGAAGCTTTCAGCCTGAGAGTTGCGGCGGAAAACTTTTCCGTTGATGATATGAAAGAAGGACTTAAATATGCCCATGACAGAGGGAAAAAAGTATATCTGACCGCAAACATACTACCGCATAATGAAGATATTTGCAAGTTCGAAAAATTTATAGAAGAAATTCGACCTCTCGGTTTTGATGCGGTTCTGATTGCAGATATAGGAATGTTTGATATGATACGTGAGCTTGCACCGGAAATCCCTGTTCATATCAGCACACAGGCGAATAATGTGAATTACCGGTCTGCAATTGCATGGTACAAAATGGGGGCAAAACGTGTTGTTCTCGCAAGGGAACTCAGCTTTGATGAAATCAGAGAAATAAGAGAGAAAATACCTGAAGATATGGAAATTGAAGCTTTTGTTCATGGAGCAATGTGCGTTTCGTATTCGGGAAGATGTTTGCTTTCAAACTATATGACGCACCGTGACGCAAACAGGGGCGCCTGTGCACATCCGTGCAGATGGAATTATTCTCTTGTTGAACAGACAAGACCGGGCGAGTATATGGATGTTTATGAAAATGAACGGGGAACATTTATTTTCAATTCAAAGGATTTGTGCATGATTAAATATATTCCGGAACTTGTAAAAAGCGGAATATCAAGTTTTAAAATAGAGGGCAGAGTGAAAACTTCTTATTATGTGGCAACAATAGTCAAGGCATACAGAGAGGAAATTGACAGATATTTTTCTGATCCGGAAAACTATACCTTTGATGAAGCACAATATCAGGAATTATGTAAGGTGAGTCACAGACCCTATTCTACCGGCTTTTATCTCGGAAAACCGACAGATGAACAACAGGTATATACAGACAGTTCCTATATACGTGACTACGATTTGATAGGTATTGTACTTGATTATAATCCTGAAAGCAAAATTGCGACAATAACACAGAGAAACAGATTTTTTGTGGGGGATGAGATTGAGATTATACAGCCCAAAAAACCTTTTATAAAACAAAAAGTAACTTATATGGAAAATGAAAACGGGGAAAGCATAGACTGTGCTCTTCATGCTCAGATGATAGTAAAACTTCCGGTTACTGCACCGGTGGTAAAAGATGCAATGCTTAGAATGAAAAAATAAAACTCCGCATATATGTGGTGAAACGGAGATTATAAAATGAATCTTAATGTATGGAAATGGATATATAAAAACGGAAAAAAATGTATACCTTATATTGTATTGCTGACATTGGGAAGTGTTGTTCTGTCACTGATTTCATTGCAGTTTTCAATGGAGTCAAAAAAAATAATAGATATTGCAACAGGTGTAAATGATTCGAATTTTACCGATGCGTGTTTAAGAATAGTATTTTTCCTGCTGCTTATGCTGTGTGTACAGATAATAATTAATTTTTTAAACGTACATGCTTCATCACGTCTTGAAATAGGTCTTAAAAACAATATATTCAGAACACTATTAAAAAAAGACTATCTTTCGGTATCTGAGTATCATTCCGGGGAATTGTTAAACAGGATTAACAGTGATGTGTCGATAATTGTCAGCGGGATAATTACAATAGTTCCGAAACTTGCGTTGTTTGTTACAAGCATTATCGGAGGATTTATATATCTTTACAGAATTGACGATCAACTTGCATTGGTAATTCTTGCAATAGGACCTTGTCTTCTTGTAGGTGCAAGACTCTATAGCAGAAGCTATAAAAAGCTTCATAAGCAATGTCAAACGGCAGATGGTAAAACAAGCTCATTTATTCTTGAAATGCTGCAGAATTTATTGGTGGTCAAGTCATTTAACAATGAAAATCTTATGCTTGATAAAAGTATGGAGCTGCAAAATGTAAGTTATAAATTAAGAGT
>CASFSH010000112.1 GCA_949297205.1 uncultured Bacillota bacterium
TTCTTCTTTTTTGTCACCCATCAATTGTATTAGAACACTTAACTATATTTGACTTTTTATTGCATTTGTGATACAATAATTATATTCTGTTGTTCTATAAAATAATTTTCATCTTTTTAAAATATAAGAAAGGAATACGATTTTCAATCGTTTTTTTAATGTTATGGCAGATATATATACAAGATATTCTAATGATTTGCTGCAAAAAACCGATTTTGCAGCAGAAATTTATGAACATAAAGATCAAATAGTACATCCATACTTTCACTACCATGATCATTATGAAATACTATATGTGTATAAAGGTAAAAGGACTATCACAATAAATGATACAAATTTTGATATGAATGAATCCTCCATTGCATTTATCCCCCCTTACTGTATTCATAAAGCAGAATTTGTACAAAGCAATTACAGCAAACGGTTTATGATCAATTTTTCAACAAAATTTATAAATCAATTGTCACAACCGATAAGAAAAAAACTTCTCACATGTTTTAGCGTACCTAATAATACAATTACTTTTGGCAAAAAAACAATTGAAGAACTTGTGTCCTTGTTTCAGGAAATAATATATTATCAAAGTCAACCAAATGATGAATTCTCTGATACAAGAAATTTACTTCTTCTTTCAAAAGTTCTTCTCATTGCAAGCGAGGCAAGCAATACTGCTCAACTCAACAAAGAATATATTGAATATTCTTATCTGATTATGAAAATATCAGAATATATTGACAATAACCATCAAGATCAAATATCACTTGACACTTTATCGGAAAAATTTAATATAAGCAAATACACAATATCAAGAACATTTCGCTCAATTACCGGTTATTCATTTGTGCAATACATAAATAACATTAGAATAATACATGCACAAAATTCTCTTTTATCCACATCACAAAAAATTACCGACATAGCTTACACATGCGGTTTTGAAAGTGCAACACATTTTGAAAGATGTTTTAAAAAAATAACAGGAATAACCCCAAAGGAATACAGAAAAAAATATCGTGTTTTTTCGGATTAAAAAATCAATTTAAAACGAGAAGTTTTTAAGCTTCTCGTTTTGTATTTTTTATAAAAAATTTATGCTTTTAATGCTTCAACCAACAAAAGCATCGTCATAGACTGACCGTACAGTTGAGGACATATAGGAATATTTCTGTAATCATCAAGAGTCCTGCCCATTCCGGTTCCGTATGACACCTGATTGACAACCCCTTTGTCATCTATACACTTTATAACGCCGTCAACTGCTTTTAGACCCATTGTTTTATATTTTTTATCAATATATCCGAGTCTTACTGCCTTTAATATCCCGTAACCAAAAGCTGCGGTTGCAGACGCTTCTTCATATGATGACTCATCATCAAGAAGGGTATGCCACAAACCGTTTTCAGTTTGTAAGTTTTCCAATGCAGCAACCTGACGCTCAAGAGAAGATAATAAATATGCTTTCACACCCGAAGGACACTCATACATATCAAGATAATCCACCAAGCCTGCCGTATACCATGCATTTCCTCTTGCCCAACGTGCATTTGCAAAATTATTACACTCAACAAATGTCCATCCGTGAAAAAACAAACCTGTCTTTGTATCGGTCAGATATTTTAAATGAATCAAAAATTGTTTTATACTCTCCTGAATATATCTGTCATCATTTAAAATCACTCCCATTCTTGTAACAAACAATACCGTCATATAAAGAGTATCATCCCAAAGCTGCTGTTCATTTATATCAGCCGTTGTAATATGCTGTATACCATCCTCAACTGTACGGGGCATATCATTCATTACATATGACAGCCATTCTTTCAACAATTTCAGGTATTTCTCGTCTTTTGTTTCCTCATATACATAAGTCATTGTCAGCATAGGACACATTGTATTTACATTTTTTACCGGCAATCCTTTTTTTAAATGAAATTCGAACCACTCAACAATTTTATTAAAGTATTTTTCATCGCCTGTTTCTTTATAATATAAATATAATCCGAACAAAGCAACACCCTGAGGCCATTCCCATATTTCCATATACTTTGTTCCTACCTTTTCATTTATGTCATAAATGGTAGTTATTTCATACATTTGCTTTAAAACTTTATCAATCAGGCTGTGAATCATACTTTTATCAATTAAATTCATTATAATCTCCATTCCGCCGCCAATGCGGCGGCACAAATCCTAACGTGTAAAAGAAGCAAGCAGATTGCCGTTTTGAGTGACGACGGCGTATGTGTATACTCCGAGTCACGAAAAAAGGTG
>CASFSH010000113.1 GCA_949297205.1 uncultured Bacillota bacterium
ATTGGAATACGGCTGTATCTGAGAGTTGACGGAGAAACGGTAATAGACCAATTTGATTGGGAAAATCCTAATTTTACCCGTGGATATTTTACTCTCGCAGGAGCGGATACCGCACAACAGGAAACGATTATTTTAAGAGAAGAAATACCGGCTCCAATTATGGGAGTTGGAGAAATCGGAACTGTTGAATTGGATACTGTTACATTAAATGAGATTATAACAAATGATGTCACATCAAAAAATACAATAATTCAAGAAACATCGGCAAATACTTCACTGAATTTTAAAATAAATTTCAGTGATCTGTCAAAAAAACAGATGATAACATACAGACAAAAGGATGTATCACCTGCTGAAGGCGGAGATGCATATGCTCTTGAGATCAATAATGATGTGATAATGTTGGTTAAATATAAAAATTCAAAGAAGCAATATCTTGCAATTCTTGATAATGAATTTATAAAAACAGGAACAGAGTATGATATTATAATTGAAAACTACAAAACTGAAACGGGAGTAAAATCTGTTCTTAAAATAAATGGTGAAACAATATTTGAATATGTAGACGAAACCGGAATATTTACAAAGGGTTTTGTCGGGGCATATGTTGTGGATTGATTACGGAAAGGGGAACCGAGGAATGAAATTTAATAAGATAATCTCAATTATTGCAGCCGCAGTTTTTGTACCATGTTCGGTATTTGCATATCCTGCTTCGGGAAATGATGTCACATTTGATGCTGAAGGATATGTTATATTAAACGGGGTATTGGAAGGTGCGTCTGCAGGGACAAAAATTCTCGTGAGTGTAATTCCGGATGGAGCAACAATGGAGGATGTGCTGACAGATAATACAAAATTGATTTATACAGATGAAATCTTCACTGATGAATCCGGACAGTTTACATTAAAATTTAAAATGAACGATAACAGGGTTGATACCGGAAGATACAATATCAATCTTTTCGGTGAAAATATTGATACTGCAATAACAAAAAGTTTTCTTTATACTACTGCAGCGGATTTGGAGGAAATAAACGGAATTTTTGAAAAGGATTTTACCAAAGATGATATTATAATGCTTCTGAATGATTATGCAGAAAATATAAAACTTACTGCTTTTTCCGTATTTAATGACGTAAATGGTGATAACCTTGCCAATAACGTATATGAATCCGCAAAAAAACAGGAAATTGATAATCTAAATGATTTTAATGTTCTTGTTTGGAAACTGGCATATGTTGAAGCATATAATCAGGGAAAAACCGGACTTATTGCCGATTCTGAATATAATTTAAAGGAATATACCGAGTATGGAGTGCCTGATGCCGCATTAGAAGAACAGTTTGAAAAAAATATAAATTCTGACGGAAAAAAGACAGTAATAGAATCAGTTATTCAAAAAGATTATAAAAAATATGAAGAGTGGTATGCTGCTTTCGGAGAAAGTCTTTTTGTACAAAGAATTGTAAATTCGTCGTCAACGGGTTATGCGCATGTCAAGGATATATTTGACGAAGAAAATATATACGGGCTTGACTTATCGGAATATAAAACATTATCCGATACAAATAAGAGAAAAGCAGAAAGTAAACTTGTATCGGAGAATGCGAAAAGTATAGAGGATTTGCAGAAAAATTTGGATGACATAATAGATGATATAAAAAACGGAAAAACTCAATCGGGATCTTCCGGCAGTTCGGGTACATCGGGAGGATCGTCCGGCATTTCGGGATTTCCTTATCCCGGAGAAAATACAGATAACGTAACGCTTCATGTTGTTGATAAAAATGAAAACAATGAAAATGAAGAACATGATATTGAATACAGCGATATTGAAAATTACAAGTGGGCGGAAGAAGCAATAATTTATCTGAGTCAGAAAGGAATAGTCAACGGTGTGGGAAACGGGTTGTTTGATCCGGGACGTGAAATAACAAGAGAAGAATTTGTAAAAATGATTATTACCGCATTTTCGGATATGCCGGATAATAATTATGAAAAAAGCGGATTTTCCGATGATCCGGGTGACGCATGGTATTCTCCTTATCTTAGTGCCGCAGAAGAC
>CASFSH010000114.1 GCA_949297205.1 uncultured Bacillota bacterium
CGTATTCATCGGAAAACTCCCACAGCCTAAAAGGCTTTTCCTTATTTCTTGCTCCGGTGTCCGAAACATCAAATACATATCTTACACCTTTTTCTCCGGCGACCATAATCCCCTTTGAACCTCTTTTTACATATCGTCCGGCACGTTTGTTCCATACATCAAATTCCGCACAGGCTGTAGCATCAGGTCTTTGTGAATAAATCATAACTTGTTCATAATACGGGTATTTATATAGCCTTGCCGCAGTTGTTAAAAATGATGTCCAATTTCCTACACTGTTTGTCAAATTTTTCATTACTTCATCCGCATATTTCATATACGCACGGTAATCTGCCATAGATAGTACCTCCTTCCAAAAAATAGAGTGAAAAGTTTTGCAAATAAAATCAAAACTTTTCACTCTAAAAAAATAACGTTTTTATATCAGATGATATCATTGTCCAAAAGAAAATCAATAATGCCGATATTTAATATGCCGGCGTCATTATACCAGCGTTTTCGTATATCATGACGGATGATAATTTTCGGAAATGAATCCTCTACCAGTTTAAGCGGTCTGTTTTCAATTTCCTCTTTTTCAGAATCGGGCAAAGCATATGCGGATTGAATATACACTTTTTTACTGCCTTTGGAAGCTATAAAGTCAATCTCTCTTGCAACTTTTACCTGATTTCCGGATTTGCTTTTTTGCATACCGTAAACAACGCCCACATCAACAGAAAATCCTCGAATTAACAAATCATTGTATAAAATATTTTCCATTATACGCGTCATTTCCTGCTGTCTAAACTCAAGTCTTGCGTTTCGGAGTCCTACATCTTCACAATAATATTTATTGGGAAAGTCAAAATATGATTTACCCTTTACGTCATATCGTTTGCTTTCAGAAAATAAAAACGCATCTTCAAGATGACTTATATACTTATTTACGGTATTAACCGAAATGCTGATTTGCTCTTTGCTCTTTAAAGTGTTTGTTATTTTATTCGGATTGGTAAGCGAACCTACTGACGAGCAAAGAAGGTTTAATACCATATCCAAAACATCTTCTCTTTCAACTTTTTTCCTTTCTATAATATCCTTTAGATATACTTCCTTGAAAAGCGAAGTGAGATAATTCATCTTTGCAGTATCGTCTTTCCTTGATAAAACAAATGGCAATCCGCCATAAAATGAATAATCATCAAAGGCGTCGTTTTTGTCTCCTCCCATATAGGAATAAAATTCGGAAAAGGAAAGAGGTCTTACACGCACCTCATCACTGCGCCCGCGAAATTCTGTGAGAATATCGCTCGAAAGCATTTTGGAGTTGCTTCCGGTAACATATACATCCAGATTGTCACATTCCCTCAGTTCGTTTAAAGTATCGTAGAATGTAATTTTTTTTCCGCCCTTGCTGTATGGGTTGTCAACCTCATCGGATAATTGTATTTCGTCCACAAACAAATAGTATTTTTCATTTTTATTGCTTGTTTTTTCTCTGATATATTCAGCAAGCAAAATGGGATTTCTGTATTTGATATCACGTACCAGATCAAGCTCTATTTCAATGATATTTTCCTCTGAAACACCCTGTTCCAATAAATATCTTTTAAAAATAGTACGAAGCAAATATGACTTTCCGCATCTCCTGATGCCCGTGATAACTTTTATTTGTCCGTCCCACATAAAGCTTATCAGCTGATTTAGATATTTGTCTCTTTTAATATCCATAATACTAATATCCATGATACATACTCCTTATACTGAAAAGTTATGTTATATTTAACTTTACTTTTCAATAGTATATCACAAAAATTAAGAAAAAACAAGTTGTACAAATAAGTTTTTTTATAATTGCAAAAAGCGGCTCCAAAGAACCGCTTTTTGCATGGTTTTACATCTCCCTTTCATAAATTTGGGTACAAAAAAGCGCGTTCACTAAGCTTCAATTGAGCAGCAAACACGCTTTTCAGTATTTATATTAAATTTTAAAATTTATAACAAAAACAATTTTATTTTGTCATATTTGTTCAAACTCTGACAAAACTGACAAAGGGAAAATTTTATCCTGAGTCAATCAAAAAAATGATGAAAAATAGCTCTAAAATTAACCCCGAATTTGTCCCCAGAAAGGTCTAAAAAAGCAAATTAACCCTTTTTTGTCCCCGAAAAATCGGTTTAAAACGGGTTAAATTCCGTCAAATTTTGTCAAAGACGACAAAAATTTTGGGCATAAGAAAACCCCGTAAACCGCATGGTTACGGGGTTTATAAGCATTTTCAAAAGAGAAATTATCTCTTGCTGAACTGCGGAGCACGACGTGCGGCTTTGAGACCGTACTTCTTTCTTTCCTTCATTCTTGAATCTCTTGTCAAGAATCCTGCTGTTTTCAAAGCAGCTCTGAAAGCATCTGAATCAACCTCAAGCAAAGCTCTTGCCACGCCGTGACGAATAGCACCTGCCTGACCGGTAAATCCGCCTCCTTCAACTTTAGCAATAACATCGAACTTATCAATAGTTGAAGTCAAAGTCAAAGGTTGACGAACGATTACCTTCAAAGTATCAAGACCAAAGTAATCGTCAATATCTCTTCCGTTAATGGTAATCTTGCCGTTACCCGGAACCAAACGAACTCTTGCAACGGAAGACTTTCTTCTACCTGTACCGTAGTATTGTTCTTTTGCCATAATTAAAATCCTCCTTTACTTTATTTCGCCTGTCCAGTTTTCAGGCTTCTGAGCTTCATGACCGTGTTGATCATTTTTATAAACACGAAGTCTTGTCAAAGCTTTTCTTCCGATTGTATTGTTAGGCAGCATTCCCTTAACAGCCATCATCATAGCCTTTTCAGGGTTTGTTTCCATCAGCTTATTATAGTGAATTTCTTTAATTCCGCCTACCCATCCGGTATGATAATAACGAACCTTCTGATTCAGCTTATTACCTGTTAAAACTGTTTTTGCAGCATTAATTATAATTACGTGATCTCCGCAATCAACATTAGGTGTAAATGTGGGAAGATGTTTTCCTCTTAAGATACTTGCTGCTTGTGCCGCAACACGGCCCAACGGCTTATCTGTCGCATCAATGATGTACCATTTTCTGTTTATTTCCTGTGGTTTTGCCATATAGCTGCTCATTGAAAATTCCTCCTTTATAAAACAATAATAAAGATTGGCATGATTATCCTGTTAATCAAGCCTGCAAGAATAATGATACTACTTTTTTCAAACTTTGTCAACACTTTTTTGAAAAAATTTAAAATACTTTTTTTAATCTCTTTTAATCTCTTTTAATCTCCTTTTATCTTCGTTTTTCTCATTCTCTATTTTTGTTTTTTACAATATAATCATATATTTCCGAAGGAGATGAAACAATATAATCCGCACCAGCATCTGTCAATTCTTTTTTATCGCGGAATCCCCACAAAACGCCGATTGAACGTATTTTACAGTTTTTTGCGGTGTTAATATCTATATTTGTATCTCCCACAAATATGCAGTCCTCAATATTTACTTTCAATTCGTCAGCAATACAAAATACACCCTCAGGGTCAGGTTTTTTTGGTATATTATCCCGTTTTCCATGACATACATCAAAAAAACCGCCCATAATTTTATTTACAAGCATTACTGTTACATTATCAGGTTTATTTGAAAAAACAGCGGTTTTTATACCGATTTTCTTTAAATTTAAAAGTAATTCCACAATACCATCAAAAGGCCGTGATTCAAAAATACTGTCCTTTTCATATTCAAAGTCATATTTTTTTTCTACACGCTTAAAATTTTCCTCATTGTCAGCATTATAATATCTGAGCATTCTGTGGATAAGCTCTATTTTACCGTCCCCTGCAAAATATTTATAGTTATCCTGAGGTATGGCATCAAACCCATTATATTCAAGCGCCGTATTTCCATAGTGTGCAATAGTTGATAATGTATCGCATACCGTTCCGTCAAGATCAAAAATAACCGCTTTAATCATCTGAATCTCCTCACATTTGTATAAATGTTTTAATTTAATGATAAATTTATAAATATATGTTAATAATAAGAACAAAAAATTATAAATGTTGTTATTACAACAGACATTACTGAGTTATTATAGTATAATAACTGTAAAATGTCAATATTTTAACAAAGATTGACTTTAAATTATCCTGAAAGGCGGATTGCTGTATGAAAATAACAAATGATATTTTTTATGTAGGTGTAAACGACAGAAATGTTGATCTGTTTGAAGGACAATATGTTGTACCAAAAGGAATGTGTTATAATTCCTATATCATTATTGATGATAAAATTGCGGTAATGGATACAGTTGACATTAACTTCAAGCATGAGTGGCTTGATAATATTTCCGATGTATTGGGTGCAAAAAAGCCTGATTATCTGATAGTTCAGCATATGGAACCTGATCATTCCGCAAATATAGTAAATTTTCTTAACACTTATCCTGATGCAAAGGTTGTAGCCAACAAAAAAACATTTACAATGATGGAACAATTTTTTGATTTTGAATTTGAAAACAAAAAAATTCTTGTGGAAAATGGCGAAACTCTTAATTTAGGTAAACATGAACTGACTTTTGTATTTGCACCAATGGTACATTGGCCTGAAGTAATGATGACCTATGACTCATATGACAAAGTCCTGTTTTCAGCTGACGGATTCGGAAAATTCGGCGCAATGGATGCAGATGAACCATGGGCTGATGAAGCAAGACGTTATTATATAGGTATTGTAGGGAAATACGGTCCTCAGGTTCAGGCGGTTTTGAAAAAAGCTGCAGGACTTGATATTCAGACAATTTGTCCTTTACATGGTCCTGTTTTAAATGAGAACCTTGGATACTACCTAAACCTTTATGATACATGGTCATCTTACAATGCGGAAAGTGACGGAATATTAATTGCATATACATCTGTATACGGCAACACAAAATCCGCAGTAATGGAGCTTGCTGACAAATTAAAATTAAAAGGAGCTCCCAATGTAATTTTATGTGATCTTGCACGTACAGACTTATCACAAAATGTTGCAGATGCAGTCCGTTACAGCAAACTTGTTCTTGCAACAACAACTTATAATGCAGATATTTTCCCATATATGCGAGAGTTTATCAATAAATTAACCGAAAGAAATTTCCAGAACAGAACAGTAGCATTTATCGAAAACGGTACATGGGCACCCATGGCGGCAAAAACCATGAAAAAAATGTTGGAAAACTGCAAAAATCTTACTTATACAGATACAACAGTAACAATAAATTCGTCCATGAAAAAAGAAAATCATGAACAAATAGATGCATTATCCGATGAATTGTGTAAGGATTATATTGCACAATCAGCAGATACCGCAAATAAAAATGATCTTAAAGCATTATTTAACATAGGATACGGACTTTATGTCGTAACATCAAATGATGGCAAACGCGATAACGGGCTTATTGTAAATACTGTGTCACAGGTTACTGACAGTCCAAACAGAATTGCTGTAACAATAAATAAAGCAAATTATTCATATCATATTATCAAGCAGACAGGAAAAATGAATGTTAACTGCCTTTCGGTAGATGCACCGTTTAAGGTATTCGAAACATTTGGATTCCAAAGCGGAAGAAGCGTTGATAAATTTGCCGGCATTACACCTCACAGATCGGATAACGGTCTTGTATTTCTTCCACGTTATATAAATTCATTTATGTCACTGGAAGTTGAGCAGTATGTTGATTTTGATTCTCACGGGATGTTTATATGTAAAGTGACCGAGGCAAGAGTAATGAGTGACAAAGAAACAATGACTTACACATATTATCAGAAAAATGTAAAACCAAAGCCCGAAACCGAAGGTAAGAAAGGTTTTGTTTGCAAGGTATGCGGATATATATATGAAGGAGATGTATTGCCGGAAGATTTTGTATGTCCGTTATGTAAACATGGTGCAGCTGATTTTGAACCCATCAGCAACTAATATAAGTGCAAATTATTTTATATAAATTTAAACCGGTACAAACTATTGATACTTAATCAGTTTGTACCGGTTTATTATTTTGGATAAATTTTTGCCAAACCACCATTGCTTGTTTCTTTATATTTTTTTAACATATCAGTCCCTGTTTCATACATGGTTTTAATCACCCAGTCAAAGGATATTTTTCGTGTTTTGCTCAAAAAATGAGCAAGATTTACTGCATTTATTGCACGCATTGCTGCCACCGCATTGCGTTCAATACAAGGAATTTGCACAAGTCCCATAACAGGATCACATGTCAGTCCGAGATGATGTTCCATTGCTATTTCAGCAGCGTATTCGATCTGATCTATACTCATTGAAAACAATTCTCCAAGTCCTGCGGCCGCCATTGAACACGCAGAGCCAATTTCCGCCTGACATCCACACTCCGCACCGCTTATTGATGCATTTGTTTTAATAAGATTTCCTATCAAACCGGAAACGGCAAGGGCTTTTATTATATCATTGTCATCAAATCCGTGTTTTTGCTGTTCATATAACATTACAGCAGGTAAAACACCTGCCGATCCGCATGTGGGTGCAGTAACCACCGTACCCCCCGAAGCATTTTGTTCACTGACAGCAAATGCATATGCACATACCATACAGTTTTCCTTTGTCTCATTGCTTATATCAGCCTGTTCAAAAAGATATTTTGCTTTTCTTTCTACTCCCAGTCCTCCCGGCAGTTTTCCTTCGGAATGTAATCCTGTATTGATACTTTCCTTCATATTAAACCATATATGATTCAGAAAATCTATAATTGTATTTCCTTCGGTTTCCTTTACATATTCCCATAGACTGATTTTTTTCTTTGTACAATATTGAGCTATGTCGCTAAAAGTTTTATGTCGGTACAGTGGATTGTTATCATCCAGAGAAATTCCTTTTATCTTTATTTGTCCGCCTCCAACGCTGAATACTCGCCAATAATTTATTTCAATACCATTTTTAAACGCAAACATATCCATTGTGTTGGGATGTCCTGTATCAGTATCATCGTAATTATATTCTATTTCTGTATTGTATTTGTCAAATACTTCTTTTATAATTCTGTCTGTTCCGTGTCCCTTACCTGTCCGGGCAAGCGATCCATATAAAATAACTTTAACGCAATCCGCTTCCGGATTATGAGATCTGAATAATTTGCAAGCGCGCTCCGGACCTATGGTATGTGAACTTGACGGACCTTTTCCCACCCTATACAACTCTTTGATTGTGGGCATTATCCTGTTCATTTTTCAATCATCCTCCATTTACTTTCCGGGAACCGTACGATTCTTTCATTATATGTTTTTTTAATTCCGATTTATTTTCAGATTATCTTAATATAGGCAAAAGAATACTTAATAATAATGCTGTACTTAAAAAAGCAACAGCAAATTTTAACCCTGTTTCTGACTTTGTTTTCTTTGGAATTTCTCCCGGTATATTTTTATCAAAATATGAAGCTACTATCTTTTCAGCTTCGGATACTATTTTTTCGTGCTGTCCTTCCGGATAGTTTTTTAATATTATTATTGCCTGATAAATATACGGTGATGATAGATTGTCTAAAATAACAACTTGCTTTGATAAATTTTTCATAGAAAAATCAACACTTCCTTTTAACAATTTTGTAGCAATTTTTATGTGATATTTCATGGATATTTTAACCAATTGTAAAATTATTTATACATGAATTTGTGGTTTTTTACCCATAAATTTAACCCAAAATCCGACAAAAAATGCTTGTTCTGAATTGAATTGGACGAGCATATAATAATATTAATACAGTAAATATGTATAAAAATTGAGTGAAATTCACTTAAAATTCAATGTGAATTTTGTCAAGATGTAACAACTTTGTAACAGATTTGTTGACAATCGGAGGTGAAAAGTATATAATAAAGCGCATAGCTGAATTGGAGGTTAAATTTGAATTAAACTAAAAAAACTTTATCAGAAAACAGGGTAAAAAGCTTTATCCGCAAATTAATTCAGTGTCACAAGGCACAGAAGGGAATGTTTATAATATGAAAAAATTGAACTTTCTTGCCTGCCCGGGACATTTGAAGCGTATAATTCTTGCATTGTTATTGGTTTCTGTGATAACTGTTATTACAATGGGCGCCGTTTACGATGCCACATTGAAAAACATCACCGTCAATACAATTAATGAATTTGACGGCACACAAACCAGCGAAACAATAAAAACCAGAAAGTCTACAGTTGAAGAATTTTTAACCGAGAATGAGATAACTGTCGGAGCATCAGATCAAATGAATATGAATCAGAATTCTGAACTTTCCGACAATGATATTTTAATTATACGCAGGGGCAGAGCAATTGAGCTTTCGGCAGACGGTAAAACGCTTATGGCATTTGTTACAAAGCCAACCGTTGCAGAAGCTTTAAATGAAATTGGAGTTGAATTATCCCTCGAGGACGAAGTAACTCCGGCACTGCAGACAGCAATAACGGAAAATATGTTAATTACAATAGATAGATATACAACAGAAGAAGTTATTGAAACAGAGCCGATAGATTTTAAAACCGTCCGAAAAAATGATTCAACCATGACATCCGGTACAACTGTTGTTGTAACCGAAGGCGTTGCCGGCGAAAAATCTATCAAGTATTCCGTAAGAAAGAAAAACGGAGAAATTATATCAAAAGATTATGTATCAGAAGAAGTAACAAAAGAACCTGTGAATAAAGTAATAAAAGTCGGTTCAAAACAAGTATCAGATAATGGTTTTACCTATTCAAAAAAAATAGAAGTATCTGCTACAGCATACAGCGGTGCATCACACGAAAACGGCGGATACTCTAAAACCGCATACGGTCTTACTCCCAAATACGGAGTAGTTGCCGTAGACCCAAGCGTTATTCCGTTAGGTACAAAATTATATGTTGAATCCTCCGACGGAGGAAAATCATGGTCATACGGTTACTGCATTGCAGGTGACACCGGCGGGGCAATCAAAGGAAACAAAGTTGATTTATGCTTTAATACTGTAAATGAATGTGTACAGTTCGGAAGAAAAAGTGCAACTGTTTACATTTTAAATTAAATATGTTATAATAAAGGTGCCTTTGTGCACCTTTATAATTTTACAGAAAAATCAGACATTGTCTGATTAATTAATTCTTGCGGTTTATTAAACCGGGAAAGGTACAAAAATGGAATTAACATCACTATCTTCTATTAAACAATTATCTGCTATGTTCGGGTTTGATTTTTCAAAAAGCCTGGGCCAGAATTTTCTTATGGATTCAGAAGTTCTTGATAAAATATCAAAAGCTGCATCAGGTACAAAAGGAGTCCTTGAAATAGGTCCGGGATTCGGAGTTCTTACAAAAGTTTTATCACGGGACTTTGAAAAAGTGGTATCTGTTGAAATAGACAAATCTTTATTAAAAGTTCTTGAATACACTTTAGAAGAATGTAAAAACGTTAAAATTATCAATAATGATTTTATGAAATTAAATCTCCGGGAATTATTGGACAAAGAATTTCAAGGAGAAAAAATAAGCATTGCAGCAAATCTTCCATACTATATAACCACTCCTATAATTACGCGTCTGATAGAGGGCAGATATAATCTTGAAAATATTGTTGTGATGGTACAGAAAGAAGTTGCACAAAGATTTTGTGCTAAACCGGGCACAAAAGACTATGGTGCAATAAGCGTATTATGTAATTTTTATACTGTTCCCGAAGTTGTATGTACAGTTCCTGCATCCAGATTTTATCCCGCTCCTAAGGTAGACTCCGCGGTTGTATGTATGAAAGTTTCCGATAAACCAAATACAGATGTTTATGATGAAAAATTATTCTTTAAAATAGTAAAATCAGCTTTTGCTCAACGCAGAAAAACCCTTTTAAATTGTCTTGCCAACGGTTTTTCAAAAGATAAATCTTTTTTTGAAAAAATATTAAAGGAAGCTGGAATTGAACCTTCCATAAGAGGCGAAAAACTTGGAATTGATGAATTTTCAAGTATAACAAATACTCTTTATAAATATATAAATAATAAATAAATGTAAATTATTTCCTGTATATTGTTTTGTTTTTTATATAATAAACGTTATATAAAAAATTCCGCAAGAAATTATTTTATCTTATTCATATGAACTGTTGAACAAATACCCCCCGGCTGTTTTTAGCTGCAAAAAACTAAACTATATTCATATCATGAATATTCTGTTCAGAACTTAAATTATTCATTTAATTTTTTATTTGAATGGTATTTTTTCAACAGTCTTTTTTATTTCCGATTATTCTAATATTTCTATTTAATGACTGCTGAACAATTATGAAACGCAGCCGCATAGCGGCTTACAAGCGTTTCATAATTGTTTAGGTGCAAGGGTTTTGTGCATTTTTGCAAAAAACCTTGCACCGTGAATAAATATTTTGC
>CASFSH010000115.1 GCA_949297205.1 uncultured Bacillota bacterium
ATACGGATATCAGGCACAGATGCTTGGCGGATATCCAAGCGGGTATATCGCCGCTGCCTCACAGACTGGTCTTAATAAGGGAATTGGACAAATTTCTGATTATGCAACAAGACTGGATATAGCACAAATTCTTTATAATGCGTTGGAAATACCCTTGATGCAGTATGGAATAAACAGTGACGGGAGTGTATACTATTCGTCTTTTGAAGATGATACATTTTTAACAAAAATACTTAATCTTACATATGAACGCGGAAGAATGACGGGTAACGGTTACACTAATCTTTCGGGAGAATCAAAATACGGTACAGAATGGATAGTTATAAACGGGAAAAGTTTTAAGGTTAGCGATGAAACAGTGTATGTAAGAGATTTTTTGGGACGTGATGTGGAAATTTATTATTCTCTTGACGATGAAATTGATGAGTTTGTATATGCGCGTTTGTCAGGAAGAGATACAACGGTTGAAATTGATATTTCGGAATTTGTTGAATATTCTTCAAATACATTGGTATATTCTCCAAAAGATTCAACAAAGAATAAATCGGTTAAAATTATTGATGCACCATATATACTCAAAAACGGTTCGGTGCTTGATGGCTTCGATGATACAGCATTTGATTTTAAT
Organism: uncultured Bacillota bacterium; assembly: GCA_949297205.1. Taxonomy (GTDB): domain Bacteria; phylum Bacillota; class Clostridia; order UBA1381; family UBA1381; genus RGIG1988. The sequence continues at coordinate 629 of CASFSH010000115.1, forward strand.
TACGGAACAATAACTGTGATTACTCCTGCAAAGGACAGTAAAGCAGATTTAATTATGATAAAAAGCTATCAGAATTTTAATATAAATTTAGCTGATAAGACAAATAATTATATTTATTCCCAAGCATCACCGATAGGAAACTTAATTAATTTGGGAGATGATGAGAAGTATATCAGAATTTATGATTCACAAGGTGATTTGACAACTAAAGACGCACTGGTAAATGGTGTGGTTACAACAGTTTGTTACGGTGATAAAATTATTGAAATATATATTTCCGACAAATTAGAAAGTAAGTTTTATATTAAGAGTGTCAATGCCAATGATGATAATGAATATCAGATATCTGACGGAACAACAACATATTCAATATCCAAGGATTTTAGTCAGATGAATCCGGAATTTATGCCGAATGTGGGAAAAAACTATGATTTAAAAATTGATATTTTAGGAAAAGTCGTAAGCATTAAGGAAAGTGCTGGCGAGGAAATAGTAGCATTTATGAATAATGTAAAAAAAATCGATGATGATGAAGATTATATTGAAAAAATAAGTATAAAATATTTTGATCTTACTTCAAGAACGCTCAATTCTGCTTATGTTGCATCAAAGGTAAAAATCATTCTTTCTGACGGAACTTCCAAAAACTATTCTTTGGATAAGTCAATTAATATTGTTACGGAAATTTTATATGAAAGTATATGTGAAAATATTGAAAATGTTATGACAAGAACGGGCGGAATGTTCAGATATAAAATGAATGAAAACGGAGAGTTTAATTATATCGAAATACCCGGTATACAGGAAAATTCTCTTGACGATTCTTCAAGGCTTGTTGAAATAAAGACGAACAATGCCCTTGCAAACAGCAATATGTTCAGCGGTTCTGCTATTTTCGGAGGTAATATCATTTTTACAAATAACACAAAAATTTTGCAGTGTAATTATACATCAGATAAATTTGATGAGGATTCGGGGTATAATATTATTACAAAAAATGACTTAAAAGAAGGAGAAAAGTATGATATAAAAGCATATTCAACTGTTAAAAATTCTCCAATTGCTGAATATGTTATTTATACTAATGATCCGTCAAAAAGTATTTCGACAGAGCCTCCTCAGACTTGTGGACTTGTTTTGGACTTTTATTCTGCTCTTGATAGTGATGATGAAGCACGAGATTATATTGTAATGAATACAGGAGAGTTCATGGTTGAAAGCGGTGTTTTGGATAAAGGAAATGTTCAGAATATGCAAGGTGCAGTATCTTATAAAGATGCAAGCGGAAGAGATCATGAGTTTATTGTGGAAAAAGGGGATATTATCAGATATGGTTTAAGCGTTGACGGAAGAATAAATCAAATTCAGCTTGTTTATGATGAAAATGCTGATTACAGTGATGGAGTAACTATTGGTGGAAAATTGTATGACGGATGGTCTAAAAGAGGTAATCTTGCCGGATGTATAGCAGGATTTGACAGCGGGATCTATCAGTATTCAAATCCATTCAGTGCAAGCAGCACAAGCAGCGGCAATACTTTTGCAACAGACCCGTATGCATGGTCTTATTATAACGGAAATATGAGAGTTATGGTAGGAACAGTTGTAAGAACGGGAAGCGATTATGTGGTTACGACAACCAGAAATTTACAGGAAAATCCGGGTGATGTAAATATTGACGGAGATGGTGTTTATGCAACAAATCTCTGGAATGTCAGTTCTTTTAAACTTGTAACTGTTTCAAAGAAACAAATCACTGTTACAGAAGAACCCATTTCCCAACTAAAGTCATATGCTGCAGTAGGAAGTTCGTGTGATCGGATATTTATTACATCAAGGTTAGGAGCTGTATTTAACTTTATGGTTTACAGATATGACTGATTGGGCAAGTGAAGGAGTGAATTATATGAAAAAAAGGCGATACTTGTATATTGCGGTGATTATTCTTAACTTGATATGCCAAAATGTCGTATTTGCTGCGGCTTTTGAAAGTATAATTTCCGAGGATATTCAGCTTGCAATGTGCAGTGATGGAAAGGTAGCATTATTTGATGGAAAAGATACCGTACTTGAAAATGTTCCTTTTATTAAAGACGATAGTTTTATGATTCCGGCAGAATATCTTTTCGAAAATTACGGTTATGAAGTAAGTTATGATAATAACGGCTTGACCGCCAAAAAAGATAAAACATATGAATTATCATCAGGAAGCAACACGATTAAGGTAGATAAAGAACAAAAAACATTAAAGGAAAATGTCATATTAAAAAATGATGAAATATTTGTTTCTGACGATATATGCAATGAACTCGGACTTACATATCAGATCACGCAAAAAGGAGTATTTGCCGTATCTAAAAACGGAGAATTTGAACAATTTGATGAAAATACTGTTATTAAACTTCAGGGTATATATGTATCACCGGACGGAAAAGAAAGTGCAGACGGCACACCGTTATTCCCGGTAGACAGTTTAGCTTCGGCAAAGAAAATAGCTGTAAATTATATAAAAGAATACGGAAAAGAATATAAAGTAAGAATTTTTGTAAAAGGCGGAACGTACAGATTTAAAAGCGGTGTAAATTTTGATGAAACGGAATTTTCTCTTGATATATATAAAGGATTGTCCATAGAAAATTATGATGATAACATTCCGGAATTTACCGGAGCAATTGAAATAGACGCAGAAAAGTTTATACCGGTAACAGATGCGCTTACCTTGGCGAGAATACATAAAGACGGACGCGGAAAAGTTGCAAGTCTTGATCTGACGCAGATGGGAATTACAAGTCTTGAACAAATTCCAAATAAGTTTTACTATTTATATTTAAATGACATAGAACAAACAAATGCAAGATGGCCGAATAACGGGGAAGCAACAATTTTTTCTGTCCCACAGGAAAACAGCTTTACATTTTCTGAAACAGACCCCACAAGATGGACAGAAGCAAAAAACGCATATGTTTTTGGGCATTTTTCCAGCCGGGGCTGGGAGTGGCATCAGGGAATAATCACAAGTGTTAATGCTGCAACCAAAACAATTAATATAGTAGGGGCAGAACAAGACATAATGAAAACAACGGCTGTCGGTACAAATTGGTATGCCTGCAATCTGCTGGAAGAAATTGATTCACCGGGAGAATGGTTTGTTGATACTGATAATTTAAAGCTTTATTATTATCCTCCATATAAATTAAAGGATCAAAAACTTGAAATGACAACTTATTTGGGTACACTTATTACCTTTAACAATCCATTAAATGTCAGCATAAAAGGTATTAAGTTTTCAAAGTGTGATCAGGCATTAAAATTTACAGGTGATACAATTAAGAATATAACAATAGAAAAATGTGAGTTTAATCACGGTCAGTCCAAAATAATGGTTGAATTTCCTAACGGAGTACAAACTTATGGAATTAAAGTAATAGAGAACAAAGCATATAATTTATTTGGAAGCTTTTTATATTTCAGAGCAGGAAATCTTGATAAATTAATAGACGGTGAGTGTGTTGTAAAGAATAATCACATTGTGCAGACAGCGCAGTATTATAAAGCTTCCGGAGGAATGGGCGGCCCCTATCAAGTAGAAAATTTCGGGAATGTAGGAGTGGAATGTGCAAATAATATTGTGCAGGATATTCCCGGAGGAGCAGCTCTTGGATGGGCTGGAACAAATTGTTCAATAAATTATAATGAAGTTGTAAATGCAGGAAAATATATGAATGATTACGGTGCAATATATTTTGGCCGTTCTTCGTCGTATTTTAATACAGAAGTTGCATATAATTTCTTGCATGATTTTAACACAGCCAATAATTACTGCGGCCTTTATAATGACGATGCTTATGCCGGGGCATATTGGCATCATAATCTCTGTGTAAATATGCATGAACCATGTATTCAGGCTCCCGGTATGAATACAAGATATATGTACAATGTAGCTGTTAATTGTGCAAAATCAGGAAGT
>CASFSH010000116.1 GCA_949297205.1 uncultured Bacillota bacterium
CCTATGAAACATATCGACAAGATAATCGCAGTATCTTTGTTTGAACCTTGTGAAATATGAGCCGTCGGGAACTTTGTCAAAACCGCAAAAATCACGAAGAGTATTGGAGTTTTTCAAAACAAGAATAAGCTGAGAATCCAAATTGAAAGCAAAAAGCTTTTGAATAATCAAAGCTTTAATAAAACTTTCAAGATGATATTTATGTTTTCTGCCGATATTGCTGTAAAAGGCATGGTGGAATTCATATGAAATCAAGGAAGAGAAATCTATGTGTTTTTCCAATAAGGATACAAGCTCAGATTTCTTTTCGATAAAGGATGTGTTTACATCTTCGTAAATGTCAAGCAGTGATATTTGCGAAGATTTATTATTAGGCATGATTTTTTCTCCGTTTCTGTGTGTAAATGATTTATTTTACAACTTAATTATATCATAAAAGCGGAGAAAAATCATCATATATTAATAATTAAAAGCCGATTAAAACCTGACTTCTAAGAGTTTTACAATCGGCTGAAAGTTAATAATATAAGGAGTGTTTTATTATGGATAACATTAAATTTAAGGGAATTTACAGTGCAACATTTTCACTTTATGATGAAAATATGAATGTGTTAAAGGACAGTGTAAGAAAGCTTATTGAATACAATTTGAAAGGCGGCGTAAGCGGCTTTTATGTCGGCGGCAATACTGGCGAATGTACCGTTCTTCCGAACAAGACAAGAAAGCAGATGCTTGAAACGGTTAAAGAAGCTGCAGGTAATGCACAGATAATCGCCCATGTCGGCGCAGGGCATCTTGATGATGTTGATGATTTGATTGAACATGCAAACGCTGTCGGAGTTGACGCAATAGCGTCGCTTCCGCCGTCGCTTACATCATACTATTCGCCGGAGGAAACAGTCGAATATTATAAACATTTGGCAAAGAAGAGCAAGAGCAATGTCCTGGCATACATAACACCCGTACTGAAATGCGATATTATGTGGTTTGCAAAGCAGATTATGGCTATTGATAACGTAATAGGCATAAAGCTGACAGTTCCGGATTACTATTTGTTTGAAAAGATTAAGCTTGTAAATGACGGCAACATCAATATTTTAAACGGCCCTGATGAGGCAATGCTTGCAGGTCTTTCAATGGGAGCGGACGGTGCAATCGGCACAACGTATAACATTGTTCCGGTGCTTGCACGTGGAATTTATGACAATTTTCAAAATGGAGATATAAAAAAGGCATTGGAATATCAGCATAAGCTTAATCGTTTTATTGATGTAATGCTTGGTGGCAATCTTGCAAGATGGAAAACTCCACTCACACTTTTGGGCATAGATGTGGGATATACAGTATCACCGGCAAAAATACCGTCTGAGGACGATATAAAAGACGTTATTAAAAAGCTTGAGGCGGCAGGAACTACGGAGTACATAAAATGATAGTACAAGCAATAGGACTGCTGTTGCTTCCCTCGATTTTTATTTTGTAGCCGAAGGGTGATTAAGATGATAATAGGAAAAATCGAAGATTTTGAAAAATACTTTGCAGTAAATGAAAATTTTAAAAAAGCATTTGAATGGCTTAAAATATCTGACACTGCACCGGTAAATGAGAAAATTGAGATTGACGGTGAAAAAGTATGGGGAAAAATCTTTTCGGACAGCGGAGAAAACAAAGTTTACGAAGCACACAGAAGATTTGCCGATATACATTTTATCGTATCGGGCGAGGAAGAGTTTGCATGGTCGGATATTGGCTCGCTCAATATTACAAAGGAATATGACTTGCCAGCAGACTATCTTTTGCTTGAGGGAAATGTGAACAGCTTTCTGATGAAAGAAGGAATGTTCTGCATATGTTTTCCCGAAGATGCACACATTCCGGCGTATTCGGTGAAATCCGATACGGCAAAACGCGCAATGGTTAAGGTGGAATTGTAGGTGAGAAAATGAATTTTGACAGAGTTGACTAATACTTAAAAAGAGGACTTAAAAAAGAGAAAACACATTGAATGAGTTGCCAAATTATGCAAGGGTATGAAACCACGTATAATAAAAGTTTTGGTTTTGCCGATAAGGAAAACCAAAAGAAGATGCAGGGAGATGAATTGTGTAATTTCTATTCAATGACAAAACCTCTTATCTGTGCTGTCGCATTGCAACTGTTTGAACAGGGTTATTTTCTGATTAATGATCTTTTGTACGAATATATCCCCGAATTTCGTGATATGACGTTCAAAGATGTTGACTGTAACATAAAAAAGTGCTCAAGAAACACTCTTATTCGTGATTTATTTACGATGACAGCAGGGGTTGACTATGACCTTGACGGCGAGTTTGTGACAGTAGGATACAATAGCGGATAATTTTTTTATAAGGATATTAAAGCGGCATATGGCGATATCAATGAAAAGGGAAAAGGTCAAATGAATGACATCGGTAAAAACACATACTTTGTTTCCGCTATGTCAAACGTTAGTGTCAAGTAAAAGTTGGCAAATTTTTTCCTCTTAATATTATGCATATTGCTTAATTTTTCTTAAATTTTTGTATGTCAATTAAAACCTATTAAAAAATAGATTAAAAATTCATTGATTCTGTGCCTTTGAGCCAATTTATTAAGCTTCTTCTTGAGTCTGTCATTGGAGCATTTGAGTAAGGCATAGAACATATTTTCCCTAAATATCCTTTACCAATCTTTTTGGGTATTCTGCCTGCTGATAAGATGTCTGTAA
>CASFSH010000117.1 GCA_949297205.1 uncultured Bacillota bacterium
AGAATACTGACAGGCATCGGATATGACTGTTATAACCTTGCCGGTGGATACAGATTTTATCAGATTGCCGCAAAACATATAAAAACACCGGAATATATATGCACACAATGCAAATAAGAATATTACCGTAAATGTAAAATAGTATATATAAAAAAGGCTGATGCAATCAAATACTTTATTTTGCATCAGCCCTTAATTTACTTATATTATCAAGACATAAATTAATTTTTATCCATTATTTTTTTATCTCTTTATGTGCCTTAATTTTACATATTGCCTGCGTCATTGTTCCCATAGGGCAAAAACTGCACCATGTTCTCGGTTTATAAAATATCATAACAATCAGACCGATTATTGCAGATGTCAGCATCAGGCTGTAAAACCCAAAGGAAAACTGTGCTATCCAGTCATATACAACTCCCTGCTGATATGTCCAGCCCCAAGGCACTTTTATTGTCCACAACAGGGTAATTACTTCTTTCAGAGAAGATGCTCCCTCTGCCACAAGATATGTATTAAAGACCATATTTACGAACATTGTCAGAAAGAAAATCATAAATCCGTATCTAAACCATTTTGAAGACAGCCATTTCGGTGCCTTTTTCATTCGTGAACATTTGCAGTCTGTACCCAGTTTGCTGAACAGCTGTCCCCTTCCGCACAGATTATTACAAAAAAATTTATTTCCTCCGAATATTGCAATTATTATAGGCACAAGAAAATCAATCAGACCGAGCCATGCAAAAAGTATATTGAAAAAGCCCAGTGCAAAATAAATAATTGACCATATCCATAAATAATCATACCAATGTCTTTTTTTCATAGTGCACCTCTTTCTTTTATTGTAATACAAGCTGCAGGGCATATCTTCTGACATTTTCCGCAGCCAATACATAATTCTTCTTTTACTACGGCAAAACAGCCCTTGAATATTGAAATAGCATTCATAGGACAAACTTTCGTACATACACCGCAAGACACACATCTTCCGGAATCCGCATAAGCGTATCTTTTTGATAACATATTGATCCTCCATTCCGCCACAAATATAACATGAAAAAAAGCAATTAGGTTACTGTTTTAGATGATGACTGCAAATGTGTATACTCCGAGTTATGAAAAACGGTAAAATGCACAGCTTATTTTTCACGTTAAATCTCCAAAATAAAAAATAGTATTCTTATTATAATAAATAAAAATACTATTGTATGTAACTCAATCACAAAAAGATTCCAATTTTTCTATATTTGTTATTTCAATCTTTCCCCTGCTGAGTTTTATTATATTTTCTGCAACAAAATATTTAAGAACTCTTGTTACAACCTCTCTTGCAGTTCCTATAAGTCTTGCAATTTCATCATGAGTATAAATTATAGTGCTTTTATTTTGTTTTTTATACTCATTACACAAAAAAACAGCAATTCTTTTGTCAACACTCATGAACAATATCTGCTGCATTGTCCACATAACATCTGAAAATCGCTTATTTGTGATTTTTGCAAGGAAAAGCTCTACATAAGGATTTTTTTTCACTATGTTGTTTAGCACTGATGACGGAATAAGATATGCTTCCATTTTCTCTGCAATTTCTATAATTACCTCAAAGGTAATTGATTCCAAAAGACAGGACGCCGAAAAAACGCATATATCTCCGGGATTTAGCCTAAAAAGAGTAATCTCCCTTCCCTCTTCGGAAATCATGTATATTCGTATCTGTCCGGATTTTATTATAAACATTCCTAAACATTCTTCCCCGCTTCTGCTTATAATTGTACCCTTTTCGTATTTTTTAAAAAAACAATTGTTTAAAATATAATCTTTTTCTTCTTTGCTGAGTTTATCCCAAAAAGAAAGCGTTTTCAAAAATTCACAATCACCCATTTTTACCTCCCAAGACAAATAAACGTTTTATCAATTTATGTAAATAAAATATGTTGTCATTATATCACGAACTCTTTTGAAAATCAAGATTACAAAATATAAAAACTGCCGTAAATCAAAATTTACAGCAGTCTTCTTATTGGAAAACAATATTTTTTTCTTCGCAAAGAGGTCTTATGTTTTCCATACCGTCAACAATAAATAATTTATAAACGTAATTCTTAAAATTTTCCGGTAAAACATAATTTATATTTTGCTGTAATATAGAGTTTCGTTCAACATCAAATGTTTGAATTTCTGTAATGTCACATAATTTGTCATTTATAAACCCGGCAAATATAATAACACCTTTTTGCTCATTTTTGGTCATATTATTTATATCAATGCTTATTGTTACCACATCTCCGGCATCATATTCCATATCACCGGTATCAGTATTTTCAACTGTCAAATCATCAAAGCTGAGTTTTTCAAACACATCCGCATCCATATCATTCCATATGCTAACATCATCAATACACATTCCGTATTCTCCGTAATTCCAATAGTTGCCAAATAAAATCTTTTTAACGGATATTACAGGCTCCTGTCTTGCTGCCACAAGCATTCCGTCGATATAATATTTTACATTTGTATGTTCTGTAAGGTCAACAGTAAATCTATGCCATCCCACTTCACGTTTTATGCCTGTAGTTATTAAATTATTGTCCCCGTTTGCTATTATATATTCGTTATATCCATTTTTTTGTCCGAATCGTATGTTATTGTCATTTCCGTTTGCATCGGTGCCACGAATCTCCATAATAAGACATGAGTTAACAGAAACATTGGTATCATACATCCAAAATTCATATACTCCGTTTGCGGGGACCGGTCCCTGATACTCCAATATGTTTTTTTCCATTTCAACACAATACTCTCCGGAATGTGACATATCGTTTCTCACCGCTTTCACATTACCACTCCAATTATCCAAACCGTTTTCAAAACTGTCATAAAATTGTTTTTGCTGTATTTTTATATCATTGCTTGTATAAAAATATGTGATAATGTTTCTTGCAATATTATTTTGTTCAATCGTTTCTGCATTTTTGCCTATAACAACATTATACTTTTTACCAGGGCTGATATTATTCCAATTTAATTTTATTACGGCATTTTTGTTACCGGTAACAACTTCACAGTCTATTCTTTTGTTTTCGCACAAAATAAATATATTATTTTTCAGCGAGTCAGGGTTCATTTCCATAGATAAATCAATATTAATATTTCCAAAATATTCTGCCGCTCCGTTCACAGGAAATACCGCACCGTTATCAAAGCTTACATTTTTAATTGGATTATATTCATTCTGTTGAAATCCGCCTGTCGAAAATTCAATGAAATCATCTGCAATTGTGATGCCATCAATTGTTTTTTGATTTTTCATGTAAAGTCTGTATGTTGTGCCGGCTTTGAGTATTTCGGGAGATACCGTGATTTTTTTTGCATTATTCATCCAGGATATACATTCTGTTTTTACATAATCCGCGTCACTTCCACTGTCTAAAGGTTTTTCATATAATTCAAACAACGCTTCATTTGTCATATCAAATGTATATTCAATACAGATGTCTCCGCTTTCTATGCCTATATTCTGTGCGTTTTCTGCCGGTGTACCGTCTTCAAAGTATATATTCATGTAGCCGTTTTTGTGACGCGAAACATTATTGATACCTTTGTAAACTTTAAGCGAATCAAAATTATATTTCCATAAAGTCCCTCCGGCATACCATAGATTTATTATTTTCAATGCAGTAATATTCCGAAGGCTGAAACTTTGATTATTTATATCTGTTTTATTCCCGTCAATGTATACCGTTATTTTCCCGTCAACTGTCATGTCTATGACAATATGATGCCAGCCTTTTGTTCTTAAAACATTTGTGTTATTTGTCTGATTAGCAACGTAATATTTATTGTATGCATTTATTTTCACACCGAAAACCACACTTGCCGCATTACCCAAAATATCCGTACCCGATAATTCCAGCAATGCTGTTCCATCATTCATATCATCATAAAACCAAAATTCAAATGCACAGTTTTCAGAGATATTTATATCTCCGTTATATGTAAGTGTCCCTGTTGAATTTGTTATTGCGGCACTTTTTGTACCGTCATGATATATACTGTCATCAAGCATCGCATGTCTTAAATCGTTTGATAACCACATATTTTCATCATCAAAATTTTCTTCAAACAATATATTGCTTACTACCTCTATTTCAGATTCTGTAATTAATGTTTGTGTTCCGTTATCATAAGAAGCAGTGATTAACGTTTTCCCCGTATCTTGCGCAAAGATTCTTTCTTCATCAGTAATATTGGCAATGTTTTTATCCATTATATCAACAGATATATTTTCTTTCGTATATCTTCCTGCTTCCGTAACAGCATAAACATTATATTGAGAATACTGACCCCGGTATAATTTGCTGTCTGCTTCTATAACAACACCGCAAACTTTATCATCAACAAGAATCTCATATGACGTATTACAATTTCCGACAGAAATAAATACTTTTGTTTTTCCTTTTTTAAGTGCCGTTATTTCACCGTTTTCATATTTTGCCACAGAAGTATCCTGTATCTCAATCAATGCATTGTTTTCAATTCTTTTATAACCTTCATCACTTCTTGAATATACATTGCATTGGATTTTGTCACCGGAATCAAGGTCAATTAACGCTCCCTTTATTCTTTCATCTGATGTGTCGAGAAATATATTCTCCCGAAAGAACTCATTGTCAAAAGGGTAATTTTCGCCAAGTCCGATTTTACCCATGTCGATATTTGCAATACCCAGTTTCCCTGCCGGCGAATCATATTTCAATCTGTAACTGTCTTCGTCATAAAACCCCGGATTAACATCAATTAAAGAATATTTGTCATACTTGTTATCAAGATAATTTTGCCAGTCATATAAATCACTTACGGTTTCAATTCCGCTTACCTCATAATTCTTTTCATCGGAATAATAAATATTGTTCTGTACATTTTTCATCCTGTTTGTATCATAAGCTTTATGAAGATATGCTCCCTGACCCGAATTATACATAATATTATTATTATATTCCAGATAATCACATGGTTCCATAACCATAGTCTGAGTCATATAAGCATATAAAGCATTTTCATTATTTGCGGCAATATTGTTATATACTTTATTGCCGCTTCCTTTTGTAAATATAGCGGCATAAACCACTCCGTCTTTATATGTCCCCAAATTCTCAACTATATTATTTTTTATTGTAAACCTGTCTGCCCCGTCATCAAGATATATTCCAAAAGCAAAGGAAAATGGCGAACACACATCATGTATATGATTATAGCAGATAACATTATCATAATCTCCGCCCCAGGAATAAATCGCACCTCCATCCTGTGAATCCCGCATAAAATCCGAGATTTCGCAAAACATTACCGTATTGTTCTGAGAGTGAGTTGCCTGCCGTGCATTGTCACGAGTTATAAGCACTCCTTCAACAGTCTGTCCCTCCAATACTCCGGGACGTGTGGATGAAATACTTATTCCCATTCGCTTGCCGTCTTTTAAAACGCAGTTTTTAACAAGATTATATCCCGTTGAAATACCGATTGCAGAGCTTCCTCCGTCAAGTTTACCAACACCGCTGATATATGTATTTAAAATTTCATTGTATTTTCCGTTCATACTAAATGTTTCGGCTCCGCTTGAATCATTAACAAGCGTAATTCCTGTTTTTCCCACATTTGTTATTTCACAGTCTTCAATTCTGTTTGCAAGTGCATAATCTGCTATGTAAATTCCGTTTCCGCCAATGTTTTTTATCCTGCATTCAGATACTTCTACATTACGTGTATTCTGTATTTTTATTGCATCTGCATTACGGTCTGTATTCTTAATATTAATATTAGAAATTGTTATGTTGCAAACGGGATTTTCACGGCTTGCACCTTGAAAATTTATCAACGTATTTTCTCCCGCATACGTAATAATATTATTTTCGACAGGTAAATTTTTAGGATAATAATAAAGATACTGTCCGTCATAGAAAAATTCACCGGGAGAGTCAAGCAATTCTAAAGCACCCTGAATAAAAAATCTTGACGTTGCACTCATGTCATATGCCGCATTGAAGGAAAGCGTTATATATCTGTTTTCTGTGTCAATTCCCGTAACCGGTATTGTATCTGCAGCCCATGCATTCGGGCCTCCGCTCCATACATATGCTTCAAGGCCTGATATATCTGATATATAAGGCAATTGGCAATCATACGAAAAACCGGATTTAGACACTGTACCTTCTCCTGTTGCATGTTCATAATCATCATTTGGGAAACGCGCCTTTATTCCCGGAACATCATTTTCAAAAACCGAATTTATTTTTCTGTTTTTTCCAATATATGCCCTGTAAATATTTCCGCCCACATTTTCCCATGACGTCACTTTTTCTTCACAGCTCAACACTGCTTCGTCACCTATTCCCTTATATATAATACGGTACTGTTCCTTTCCGCTGTCGGAAGCGGAAAATTCCAATTCCTCGTTATATACACCATCACTTATATAAATATAAATATCACCGTTCATTCCCGATTGTACTATTTTCTTCACATATTCCTTTGCTCTGTTTATTGTTTTAAACGGCCTTAATTCCGAACCGGAGGAAGAGTCACTTCCGTTTGGGGACACATATAATTCAAGCATAATTCCGCTGTCTTTAATTTCAGACATTTTATCATATACAGACCGAACAATGGTTTCATTTATTTCCACACCGTCATACATAACAGCCATATCTTCGTAAAAACAAAAATCCATGTTTAATATATTACTTATTTTTTCAAAATCTATCATTAAAGAATCGGCTGTGTTTAAAACATTATCCCATACTTTTTTGCCGTTAACTGTATAATTTGCTTCACCTATATTTATACTTACACAGAAATCCCTGTAAATAATATTTATTTCATTCTTTCCCACACTTACATCAGCACCCCATAATTCAAGGTCCGACACATTTATAAACATTTTATTTTGTTCGATTTTTGCAGGTGAAGTAAGATATTTATTATAATTTTTAATCAGTGCATTTTGTTTTGAATCCATAACAACAAAACTGCCGCATAAAAAGTCCTCTGCAGAAATATTTTCTGCATAGGCGATATTTATAAAATGTGAACATATTGTATATAAGCATATTATAACACAAAGTACTTTTTTCATGATTTTTTCCTTTCAAAATAAGAGCTCTCCATAATACGGCAATGTATGCCTGTATTATACATAACAGGAAATTGCTTTATTAATACAATTTTGTTATTAATGACTGCTGAACAATTATGAAACGCAGCCGCATGGCGGCTTACAAGCGTTTCAGAATTGTTTAGGTGCAAGGGTTTTGTGCATTTTTGCAAAAAACCTTGCACCGTGAATAAATATTTTGCCCCCAAAATATTTA